>JBDLPR010000040.1:0-2944 GCA_039800985.1 Actinomycetota bacterium
TTCAAGGGATTAATCGAAGCAGCCATCACTCGCCAGAGTAAATAAAACTAAGCATTAGATTCGCATGATCTCTGATCGCTTAATTGATTACTCGGTAACTAAACGCGAAGAAATCTTCGAAGGTTATGTGATGAACCTTCGCCGGGACACTTTTGATTACAACGGTGAAGATCTAACCCGTGAATACATTGTGCATCCAGGCGCTGTTGGAATTATCGCTCTTGATCATGAGGGCAAGCTACTTTTGGTGCAGCAGTATCGCCATGCGCAGGGAAAGATTATGTGGGAGCCACCTGCGGGATTACTAGATGCACCCGATGAAGATCCACTTGAATGCGCCAAGCGTGAACTACTTGAAGAAACTGGATACGTTGCATCAAAGTGGCAAGTACTAATTGATTTTGCAAATACCCCTGGTGGCTCAAGTGAACAGATCAGACTTTATTTCGCTCAAGGTTTAACACTGCACATTGATGGTCGACCAGAAGCCGGGGAAGAAGAGCGCGACATGCCAGTGCACTGGGTTTCGGTTAGTGAAGTTTTAGCATCCATCGGTCAGGGCTTAGTTACAAACGCAGCGCTAACAGTTGGGACACTGGCATTGGTAACCGCATTGGCTGAACCTGAAGTTATGTTGCGTGATGCAAATAGTCCATGGCCAGCAAGGGCGGATGTGCTTGGTAATGACAGAGTTCGGCTTCCAAAAGCCAAGGGCTAGAGTTAATTAAGACGAATAAAACATAGACAACGGTGTTTATGTCAGAAAGGTCGAATAATGAAGATCGGCGTTCCTCGTGAAATTAAGAATCACGAATATCGCGTAGCAATCACTCCAGCTGGCGTACATGAATTAGTTCGCCATGGTCACGAAGTTTTCGTTGAACACGATGCTGGCGTTGGTTCATCAATTTCCAACGAAGAATACATTTCAGCTGGTGCCAAAGTCTTAAAGACTGCAGATGAAGTCTGGCAGACCGGTGAAATGATCATGAAAGTTAAAGAGCCAATTAAAGATGAATGGCATCGCATGCGCGATGGCCAAGTGCTTTTCACCTACCTGCACTTAGCTGCTGACAAAGGTTGTACTGATGCACTAATCGAACGTGGCGTAACTGGTATTGCATACGAAACAGTTGAACTTACCGATCGCTCACTTCCACTACTTGCACCGATGAGTGAAGTTGCTGGTCGTCTTGCCCCACAGGTTGGCGCATATTCTTTGATGCGGGCTAACGGTGGCCGTGGTGTGTTACTTGGCGGCGTACCTGGTGTTAAGCCAGCAAAGGTTGTTGTTCTTGGTGGCGGTGTGTCTGGTTTGCACGCAGCTGTAATTGCAATGGGTATGGGCGCAGATGTGACCATCCTTGATCTAAATGTGCCACGTCTTCGCCAGATTGATACTTGGTATGGCGGTCGCATAAAGACTTTGGTTTCAAATTCATTCTCAATTGAAAATGAATGTAAAGAAGCTGATCTTGTTATTGGCGCAGTTCTTATTCCAGGAGCCAAGGCACCAAAGCTTGTCTCTAACAAACTTGTTTCTCAGATGAAACCAGGTTCAGTGCTGGTTGATATTGCAATTGACCAAGGTGGCTGTTTTGAAGATTCACATGCCACAACCCACGCTGATCCAACTTTCAAAGTTCACAACTCAGTGTTCTATTGCGTAGCTAACATGCCAGGATCTGTGCCTAATACTTCAACTTACGCGCTAACTAACGTGACCCTGCCTTATGCAGTTGCGTTAGCTAACAAGGGTTGGAAGCAAGCACTTAAAGATGACAAGGCATTAGCACTTGGTCTAAATACTCATGCGGGCAAAGTTGTTTACCCAGCTGTGGCTGAAGCATTCAACATGCCGCTAGAGAAACTTGAAACCGTATTAGCCTAAAGCGCTGATAAATTCGCAAGATGGCAACTAGCGCGATCGGGCGAGTGATTTCTGGTTATCTAGATCACTTAACTGTTGAACGTGGGTTAGCCGACAATTCAATTTCCTCATACCGCCGAGATCTAAGGCGGTATGAGGAATTTTGTCTTTCCAAGGGATTAACCGATCCAAAACAAATCACATCCGGTCACATTTCAGACTTCTTAGTTGAACTTCGTCTTGGGAATAGCGATCACCCAGAACTATCCAGCACTAGTGCTGCCAGAACGTTAATTGCAGTTCGTGGTTTCCATGCCTTCTTAGCCAGGGAAGGTTTAACCCAAACCGATCCTGCCCGTGCAGTTAAGCCACCAAGTGCGGCCAAACAATTGCCTAAAGCACTTTCTTTTTCAGATATTGAAGCCCTGCTTAACGCCGTTGGCGTAGATGCCAAAGGCGATTTAAGTATTTTGATGCTCAGAGACAGAGCATTACTTGAACTTCTTTACGGCACTGGCGCCCGCATTTCTGAGCTGATCAATCTAAATGTTGATGATGTCTCACACTTGAGTGTTGATACACCAATTCTTAAATTGCATGGCAAAGGGGATAAACAAAGGCTTGTTCCAGTTGGTAAACCTGCCATGAAAGCACTTGAGGCTTATCTAGTTAGAGCTCGGCCAGTACTAGCAAAAAGCGGCAAAGGAACACCAGCACTTTTCTTGAACGCACGAGGCGGAAAGTTATCGCGCCAAAGTGCTTGGCAGATTTTGCAAGATGCTGCAGATCGGGCAGGACTATCTGGAAAAGTTTCCCCGCACACTATGCGTCATAGTTTTGCTACGCACCTACTTGAAAATGGGGCAGATGTTCGCGTGGTCCAAGAGCTTTTGGGCCATGCCTCAGTGACCACAACCCAGATTTACACAATGGTCACCGTCGATCAGTTGCGTGAGGTCTATGCCACAGCGCACCCAAGGAAGTAGTCGGGATTATTTTCAATAGATTCAAGGACTTACTTAACAAAAATCCTTATTTCTAGCGGCAAGGCATCCAAGAAATTCAATAAAAATG
>JBDLPR010000041.1:0-6338 GCA_039800985.1 Actinomycetota bacterium
TTCAGAGTTCATATGCTGCAAGTTTGTCGGTGCGGCGAAATAAACACCGCGGTAAGCATCGGTTGCATCCCAAAGTGTGCGGATCATTCGAACAAGTCTTGGCATATTGCTAGCTTCAAACATGGCAAAGTGAAAACGGCGGTTCGTCTCGGTGATGCCTGAAATCTTTTTGCTAGCAACAGCTTTTTCAAGCTCTACTTGAATACTTTCGATGTATTCGATATCTGAATCCGTTAAGAGTGGAATGGCAAGTCGCAAGGCTTCTTCTTCAAGGATTGCCCGAATTCGGTAAACCTCTTCCAAGTCTTCAACGCTTAAATCAGTGACAAAGTAACCACGATTTGGGAAATGGATTACCTGTCCTTCCCCTTCAAGTACCCGAAGTGCTTCACGGATTGGAACTCGACTAACTCCAAGCGCAGCTGAAAGACTCTCTTGGACTATCTGTTGCCCCGGTTCTAATTTTCCTGAGCCAATCATTTCTCTTAGCTCAGTTAGAACTGCTTCTTGAGAGGTTCCTTGCGAACTCAAAATTGTTCACCAATTGCAGGTGGTGCGCTTCGATATTCAACTGGGGTTTTCGAAAATGTAATTGGGTTGGCAACTTGCTTTCGAACTTCGCCATTTTGACTAATTTCAATGATTGGTTCGAGTTCCATTTGATCTGCTAATTCAAAAGCTTCGGCCATGTTATTAATTGGGCCACTAGGAACTCCAGCACCATTAAGTGCTTTCCACCAATAGTCGGCACCGTTTGTACTTAACCGCTCAATCAAAATTTCATTTAGTGCTTGGCGATTTGCTACTCGATTTGAATTTGATTTAAATCGCTCATCAGTTGCAAGTTCAGTGCAGCCTAGAACATCACACAACTTTGCAAATTGTCCTTCATTGCCGACTGCAAGAACTATCTGACGATCCGCAGTTGGATAAACCTCATACGGACTAATTGACGGATGAGCATTGCCTAAGGATTTTGGAATCACTCCGCCTGAGACAAATCCGCTTGCTTGATTTACAAGTCCAGACAAAATCGAACTTAATAAATTAACTTCAACCGCCTGACCTTCACCGGATTCATTTCGATGATTTAGTGCAGCCAAAATTCCGATTGTTGCGTGCAGTCCGGTGATTACATCAACTAATGCCACACCGACTTTGGATGGTTCATCTGAACTTGGGCCAGTAACACTCATCAAGCCGCCCATAGCTTGAACTAATAAGTCATAACCAGGAATTGCCGCGCCAGCTTTATTACCAAAACCAGAAATTGAACAGTGAACTACGTTTGGATTAATTTGCTTGACCGATTCGTAATCCAAACCAAGTTTCTTAGCATTCGAAGCTGGGAAATTATGAATTACTACATCTGCCCTGGCAATTAACTTGGCAGCTTCAGCTTTGCCTTCATTAGAACTCATATCTAATTCAAGTGATGACTTGTTGCGATTTACGGCTTCAAAGTAAGTGGCGCGACCTGCTTCATCATGAGGTGGTCCCCAGTAGCGAGTGTCATCGCCAACTTCTGGGCGTTCAATTTTGATAACTTCTGCGCCCATGTCTCCCAGCAGCATTGTGGCGTATGGACCAGCCAATACACGGGTGAAGTCTGCAACCACAATCCCTGAAAGCGCACCAGTCATACCCAAATTGTATCCAATTTGGGTAGTTACATTATTGAATCTAAATGGCACAGAATTAACCTCATGGAATTAACGCCTAGCGAACAAGATCGATTGTTGCTGTTCACTGCAGGTCAGTTAGCTAAGTCTCGTCTTGAACGTGGATTGAAATTAAATAAACCCGAAGCAGTAGCGATTATTTCTAATGCTGTGATCGAAGCAGCAAGAGGTGGTGCAACACATTCTCAGGCACTGGCAGCTGGCAAGTCAGCGTTGACCGAATCAAACTTACTTCCTGGTGTTGGTGCAATGCTTGGCTCAATTTCCGTTGAAGCAGTGTTTGATGATGGTCGACGGTTAGTGGTTGTTAATTTTGAAAGCAATGCATCGCAGTACCCGGGTCAAGTTACTCGCCTAGAGCCAATTGCTGAACAAGTTCCAGTAAATTCAATTCGACTAAAAGTTCGAAATGAATCAAATATTTCGATTTCAGTAACATCTCACATGCATTTTTTGGAAATCAATCCAAAATTAAATTTCGACCGAAACCTTGCTTATGGCATGCGCTTAAACATCCCATCAGGAACGCACACTGACTTTTTACCAAATGAAATAGTCGAAGTTGAACTTATTCCAATCGAGGGTGACCGAGTAATAATCGGTTTTGCTGGAATTGTTGATGGCCCACTTGATGCCCCTAATGCAAAAGAAAATGCGATGAAGCGCATCGCTGAATTTGGATATCTAAATGGTGAGCCAAAATGACACCAGAAGAATTAGCGCAAGCTCAATCAGATATTGCTGTTCATGGCGCTCGCATTGGTGACTTCGTTCGACTCGGTGATACTGATTTAGTAATCCGCGTTGAAGGTGACGATCGTCAGCCGGGTAGCGAATTGCAAATGGGTTTTGGTAAAAGTGCACGCGATGGAATGGGACTTAAGTCTGTTAATAGCTCTGAATCTTGTGATCTAGTAATCACTAATGCATTACTGCTTGATCCAATTCAAGGAATCAAAGTCACATCAATCGGAATTCGAAATGGGCGCATAAGTGCAATTGGTCGTCCAGGTAATCCCGACACCATGGATGACATTGATGTGGTTGTTGGTTCGGGAACTGTTGTGATTCCAGGAGAAGGATTTATCCTCACCGCAGGTGGAATTGATACGCACGTTCATGCGTTGACACCTCGCGTTTGTGATGCGGCGCTTTCAAGTGGTGTGACCACAATCATTGCCCAAGAGTTTGGTCCATTCTGGGGTGTTGGAGTTAGCTCAAGTTGGGCACTTGCTCATGGTCATGAGATGTTTAGCGCTTGGCCGCTCAACGTTGGCGTGCTTGGCCGCGCATCAAGTAGCACTATTGCCCCACTTGAAGAAGCGCTAGCTGGCGGGGTCTGCGGCTTCAAAATTCATGAAGATACTGGCGCACATCCGCGAACTATAGATACTGCATTAACTTTTGCAGAAAAACATGACGTAGCAGTTGCCCTGCATACCGATGGCTTAAACGAAATGCTTGATGTTGACGGCACATTAAATGCAATTGCTGGCAGAGCCGTCCATGCTTTCCATGTTGAAGGTTGTGGTGGCGGACATGCACCTGATGTTTTACGCCTAGCTGGGCGCGACAATGTTTTGGCTTCTTCAACAAATCCAACACTGGCTTATGGCGTCAATGCCGCTGATGAACATGTGGCGATGATCATTTCAGCGCACGGAATGAATGCAGATTTACCAAGTGATGTTGCCTTAGCCAGGCAGCGTGTTCGCAATGCAACAATGGCTGCTGAAAACAAACTTCATGACCTTGGCGTAATTCCAGTCACCTCTTCTGATGCATTAGGCATGGGACGAGCCGATGACACTTGGCGAAAGACATTTGCAATGGCAAGTATGTTTGCCGATGTTGCTGTGCTCGATGGATCAGTGGATGCCGATCAAGTAGTTCACTCAAATGAACGTGTATTAAGACACCTTGCAAAAATCACAACCAACCCAGCACTTGTCCATGGACTTTCTCATGAAGTTGGCAGTGTTCAAGTTGGACTGATGGCAGATCTTGTGTTGTGGCGATACGCAGATTTTGCCAGCAAGCCTGACTTGGTGATTAAAAATGGAATCCCAGCCTGGGGTGTAATTGGCGATCCAGGTGCAACTGTTAAGGATGCGCAACCTTTAACAATCGGTCCGCAATTTGGTGCATACGGTGCAACCGCTGCCCAACTTGGCGTCCACTTCACAAACAACTCTTCTGAGGTTTCACCTAGTGGTCGAACTAGTGTGGCCGTGAAAAATACTCGAACTGTTCGTTCAAGCCAGATGATTCGTCATGGCGTGCTTGGCGAAGTTGAAGTAAGTCATGACGGCGCGCACGTAAGTTTTAATGGTCAAGCTGTTTCAAGTACGGCACAGATTAATTCAAGTCTTACTAGGCGATATTTAATTTAATTCCCAATTGTCAGAATTAGCGGAATAACAACCAAAATACCCAGCGTCACCATTACGACACCACCCATTGTGCGAAGTGCAACTAATCGCTTACGTGAATTGGCAAACCAGTCTCGGCTGCCGCCAACGATAAAGCCCCACATGCCATCTAAAAAGAAACCTAATGTGCAAAAAATAATTCCAAAAATCACCATTTGCCTTGTGATAGAGCCAATTGAAGCATCGACAAATTGCGGAAAAATTGCACTAAAAAACACAAGCGCCTTTGGATTGAGCGCACCCACCATGAACCCTTGCTTAATCACTTCTATTTTTCTTGGTGCAACCTCAGAAACAGCAACCATGTCTGAGGCATGCAGTTGTCGATGTTTAAGCGCATCGATACCTAAATAAACAAGGTATAGACCACCAAGTAATTGAACAGAAATTAAGAGAGTTTCAGACCTTTGCAATAGTGGTCCAAGTCCGAAAGCAATTAATAGCGAAAGTAAAAACATTCCGATTGTGTTGCCAAGAACCGTCAAGATTGCTGTTGCCCTACCCCAAGCAACTGCCCTAGCAATTGTGAACATCACACTTGGACCTGGCGCCAAGATGATTGCCACGGAAGCGTAAATAAATTCGGCTAATCTCGATCCAGTAATCACGTTCTTGACTATATCAATAGGGCTTCTTAACTATCTATTTAAGAAGTTTTTATCTAGGCTCAGTTAAGCGAAAGGGTTGAAGTCTTGAAAAAACTTGCAGTGGCATTCACGACTTTGATACTTCTATTAACATCAGTTGAGTTTGCTGCTCCGGCAAGTGCTCGAACAGATTCAACTTCAATCCAAAATAATTGTGCGAATCTCACAACAGGTTTAATCCGACCAACTAGATCACTAATCTGCAATCCAAATGAATTGCCTATTGGAATCGGGCCGATCACTGCTGGTGTAACTAGACCAAAAAAAATGGATTCGTTTTTAGAAAATCGAATAAAGCTAGCCCAAGAAATGGGAGCACTCGAAGGTTATCGACTTAACATCACAAGTGGTTGGCGATCTCTTGAATACCAGCAAATGCTTTTTGATAGAGCAATTGTGAGTAATGGATCGATCGAAGAAGCAAGTAAATGGGTTTTGCCTCCGCAGTTTTCAAATCACCCTTGGGGTTTAGCAGTTGACATTAATTACAAACAAGGAAAGCCAGAAGCAGCAGCTTGGCTTGAAGCAATTGGTTACCAATTCGGACTTTGTCGCAGATATAAAAATGAGTGGTGGCACTTTGAGCCACTTGTTGCACCTGGCCAAGTCTGTCCAATGCTTGAAGATTATCCAGTTGTTAATTAGCTAAATTTTGGGCAACGAGCGCAGCAAAATCATTCCAAGCGCTGATTCCAGCACTTTGCGACGCCCACTCATTTGAGTAAGCAGTAAAAATCCAGCGCGGTGTTCCTGTTTGATCCCAAGTCATGCCAAGCGTGTTAATGCGCCACTTTCCTTCTGGTGGAATGTCACCAGCAACTGCTTGATACCAACCATTCTTAACTGCAAAACTCCAGCCAGCCGGGATGTTTGTGCCAGCGCCCCAAGATTGTTCTGGATTCACATTTTTCATTAAGTCGCGCAATATCACGCGCTGTAATTCTGGAAGTGGACTTTCTTGTGTCCCAATTACTTGATTCAAAAGTTTTGCTTGATCAGCAGATGTGGTCATAGTTGTGCCCCAACCCCGATCGGTGACAGTTGCACTCATTCCATAACGCATTTCAATGTCTTGAAGTGTTGCTGCTTTTCCGATAGCAGCAAATAATCGATCTGCAGCTGAGTTATCAGACTGAGTGATCATTGAAGTCATGTCAGCTTGCACGCTTGCATAGTCAATTAAGCCTTGAGCAACTTTCTCTAGAACGCCTGTTGCCACAAGTATTTTTCCAGTAGATGCAGTTGGGAACTTCGCATCTGGGTTGCCCGCCGAATACATGCAGTTATGAACTAAATCGATCACTGTTGCGTTATAGGTGCCTGGAGCGTGTGTTGCATTCCAATTAGCCAGATTCGCTTCACCAAATGGATTATGTGAATTGCAATCAAATTCAGGTGTTGGACTTGCACTAATAACTTGCCCGGGATTGTTTGGATCCACACCAAGAGAATCTGCACGATTTGAACCATGGCGCCAGGTAACAATTGCCAGGATCAAACTAAGTACTACTAAAGCCCAGAAGTTACGCTCACGCTTTGATATACGCGTTGAATTTTGCTTCAGGCTCACAACAGAT
>JBDLPR010000042.1:0-2638 GCA_039800985.1 Actinomycetota bacterium
GTTATGGAACTTTTTTGGGTGCCACCTATGCTGACTTATTTCCACAAAATGTAGGGCGAATGTTGCTAGATGGTGCAATTGATCCAAAACTTTCAAATCTTGAATTATCAAAAGGTCAGGCACTTGGTTTTGATGACGCGCTTGTGCGCTTTGCCCAAAACTGTTTAACAAAATCAGACTGCCCGCTTACTGAAACCGCAGAAGATGGTGTTGCTCAAGTTGCGAAAATGCTTGATGATCTTGATTCAAATCCCGGAGCACTTAGTGATGGTCGTCAATTCACTCAAGCTATGGGAGTTCTTGGCGTAGTTGGTGGTTTATATGACGTCACCTACGGATGGACAAATTTAAGAGTCATGCTTACCAAGGCATTTGAAGGTGATTTCAATGCGTTAGCGCAAAGCGTTGACCTCTACACAAGCCGCAATTCAAATGGAACTTATTCGGATAATTCCAATGATGCAATCATGGCAATTAACTGCATTGATCGACCAGATCGAGCAACAGTAGAAGAAGCTATTGCTTTAGTTGAGCAGTGGTCACAAATCGCACCGGTATTTGGAAGTTATTTAGCTTGGGGCAACATTGGCTGTTCTTATTGGCCAGTTGCTGCAACCGGTGTATCGCACCCGATTACTGCAACCGGGTCAGGTCCAATCCTTGTTGTTGGTACAACACATGATCCCGCCACACCTTATGTTTGGGCGCAATCACTTGCTGGTCAATTAGAGCAAGGCGCACTACTAACACTTGATGGTGATGGCCACACCGCTTATCGCCAAGGATCAGCGTGTATTGATGCGATAGTCGATAAGTATTTCTTATCAGGTGTTGCTGAAGATAAATTGGTTTGTAGTGATGGCCCAAAATAAGCAGTTAATTAGTAAATTACGCGGCCAACTCCAACGTGTTGCTGAAGTTGAGGTGCGAGATGGCGCTGCTGCATATTTGCGCCACCAGTTTAAATTTATTGGCGTTAAAACACCTTTACGTCGCCAAATTACAAGAACGCTGGTTAAGAGCTCAAGAGATTTAACCGAGCGTGAGTTGATTGCATTATGCCAAGAGCTTTGGAATCAAAAAGAGCGCGAATTCCAATACGTTGCCTGCGACTTATTAATTAAGAACTCAGATCGACTATCTCAAGATTTTGTCTTAAAGCATGCAAAGTGGTTTATAACAAATAAATCTTGGTGGGACACAGTCGATGCAATTCGAACAGCAATAGAGCCAGTCATTGATCGAAATCCACAACTGCGCAAAATTATGGATCAATGGGTTAAGTACGACAACATCTGGTTAGTGCGCGTGGCAATAATTCACCAATTAAAGCTTGGTAAAAGAACCGATGTTGTGCGTCTTGAAAAATATTGCACCAGACGTGCAACCGATACCGAATTTTTTATCGCCAAGGCCATCGGTTGGGCACTTCGCAGTTACTCATATACAAATCCGACCTGGGTAAAGAAATTCATCAAAGCGCACCCGGAACTTCAACCATTGTCGGTTCGTGAAGGTTTAAAAGTAATTAATCGAAAAAAGTAACTTAGTAGAGTTAATTCATGTATCGAGTTTGGGAAAATGCTTCAAAGCTAATCCCGTTAACTTTTATTTCTTGGTTTTTTTATAGCCTTATTCGGTACCCAAATGAAGTTGGAACTTCCATCGCACTTGGCATTGCAAATGGAACTATGTATTCCCTAATTGCACTTGGCTTTGGCTTAATTTATAGCACCACCCGAATGATTAATTTGGCACATGGCGAAATTTTCATGCTTGGTGCGGTTAGTTCAACATTCTTCTTGATTGAAATATTTGGGGCGCAATCACTACGTGCAATGAATGTAGGTTTATTGGTAGTTGCATTTTTCTTGGCAGCGCTATTTGGTTCAAGTATTAGTTGGTTGACCAATGTCACCGTTTTCCAAAAACTGCGTCGAAGTAAACCAACAGTGCCACTTATTGCATCTCTTGGTGTAACCCTGATTCTGCAAAATATCGCAATCCTTTGGAATGGATCCGCCCCTAAGAAGTTTGAGTCGATAATTCCACCTGCGCTACCGTTTCGAGCTTTCTTTCCTTCAGTTGAGCGCACAGCAGTTGTATTACTTTTCACTTTGCCAACAATTGCTTTAGTGATCTGGATTATCAACAAGTCAAAGCACGGCTTAGCAATTCGGGCAATCGCTGATGATTCGAATACTTCAATCCTGATGGGGATAAATGTTAATAAAACCGTTAGTTGGACTTTCATAGTTGCTGGAGCATGCGCTGGTTCAGCGGGTGTAATTTATGCACAGCATTACCAAATCACTGACTACAGGCTTGGAATGCAAGTTGGCCTTTTGGCATATGCGGCAGCAATAATCGGTGGCGTGGACAGCATTAAGGGAACAATTCTGGGTGGGCTCACAATTGGAATTGTTGAAGGCTTAAGTGATGGCGTAACTTCAGGTTTGGGTTATCGCTGGAGCCAAACTGCTATCTATGGTGTGTTTATTCTTATGCTCGTTTATAAACCTGAAGGTATTTGGGGAACGAAAGAACAAAGTACTTCAGTCTAGGTAAGCGGCTCTGCTGCAACCCAAGTTTTGTATCCGCCATCAAGATTTACTGCATTCACACCACGTTCGCGAAG
>JBDLPR010000043.1:0-8329 GCA_039800985.1 Actinomycetota bacterium
CATAAATAGGGTAACCAAACAGCAAGCCACCAGTTACAGGGCCGAGTTGGTAACCACTTACGTTGTCGTAATTAAACGAGATGTAAGCCAGATCCAATAAGTAAAGAATCCCAAATGGCAGAGTTATTTTGCCCATCCACTTGGACTGAACCATGTGTGGGAATTGCAGGTTTGTTAGCTGACTAATACAAAGAATTGTGAAGGCAATCTGCACGACATCGGTTGTGGCATGGGCCAAGAACAAAGTTGGCACAGCTAAGTTCCAGGCAGCAGGGAAGCCATTGAACCAATTATCACTGGTCTCAATGTCTGTTCTAGCAAACCAAAGAGCTGAGAATAAAATCATGAAACCAGCCAAAACTGATTCAGATCTTTTTGGCAGCATTTCAGTTTGCGCCATAAACGCTATTGGCACGATCACGCAAGTCACGTAATCAACAACTAAGTCCAAGATATTTCCATCAATGCGCGGTGCGTGCACCACGACATCAAACTTTCTAGCAACCGGTCCATCAAGGCCATCGATTACTTGGGAAACCAAAAGCCAAATCAAAGCCATGCGAATATTGCCATCGAAGATTGCTTGAAGAGCGAGCAAACCTACGACTGCGCCACTTGCGGTAAGCGTGTGAATGGCATAGCCAGCTTGGCGCTGGAGCCTAGTTGAAGTCATAAGTAAGTTTTATGAACTGCCGCTACGGCGACGTTCGATTCGGCGAGTAGCGCCAGATTGAGCATGGCTTGCCCGACCTTGGCTGTCAGTGTGACTTTCGCCGCCCTGCTTAGCCCCTTTTTGTTTCTTCTTTTCTAGGGCAGCAAGGAATGCAGCTTTAGCTGGATCTTTTTCAGGTTTTGAATTAGCCATGGGTCTATTTTAGACATTTACCCCTTGGCTCTTGTGACTATCCCAGGGCAAACAAATAGCGGCCATGAACCCGAGATCACAGCCGCTATTTGCGTTTTTTCTACTGCTTAGCAGTATTTCGGATTGCTACACCAACAAGGACGAACATTACGCCCACGCCGGCTGCAAGTGCTGATACACCGAAAGAAACCACTGAGGTGAACAATGAGGCACGTAGGAAGGAGCCGTTCATAGCTACTACTCGTAGTGGATCTTCACGATCTAGTTCAGCGTAAGTTTTACCATTTGTTGCCTTTAGCGCGTGTTCAGCGATCATGTTTGCTTCTTGAAAAGCGGTCAACGGTCCAGCAACTGCAAGTCCTGCATACTTTGGTGAATCCTCAGAAACAGTGATGTTTTCAGCAGCTAGCTTGTTGTGAACCATGTTGTAACTCACGCCACCTGCAACGATAAATACAGCACCTAGCACAATCGCAATTAAGCCGATTAGTTTGTTGTTTTTCATGTCTAATGCCTTTCCGACATCTTTAGCATTAACTCTTTTGTCATGCTCCTACATTTCTGAAATTACTCCTGCAAAACCCTTTAGTTACGCCAAAAACGTGTCTACTAACTCACATCGTGGAGGGCAATTTGCTCTGATTTGCAGGCGTAGGATTAGTAGAAATAGCAAATCTTGCACAATCAAATTCATAAGGTAATTTAAATTCCGTGGATAATTACTCAAAAGGTCGACTGCTAGTAACCATTCAATTTATTTTGCTTGGTGGTTTAGTTTTTATTTCCTCACCAGATATTTTTGCCAACAACTCAACTATCAATAACTTTGGTGGCGTACTTGAATTACTTGGCTTCGCAGTTGTCATTCTTGGATTTTTCGGGCTTGGAAAGTCATTGACTGCAAATCCAGTGCCACTTAAACAGGCAAAGCTAATTACAAAAGGAATCTACTCACGAGTTCGTCACCCAATTTATTTTGGCTTGATCCTTGCAACATTGGGCATGACTTTATCCAGCGGTTCTCAAATTAAGTTTGTTTTCTGGGTGCTTTTGGTTTCACTATTTTTATTCAAAATTAAATTTGAAGAAGCCATGCTGCTGCGAACTTATCCGGAATACCAAAAATACATGGACAAAGTGCCAGGACTTATTCCAAATTTGGTCCTTAAACGTTCAAAATAAACAGATAAAGTAGCAAAATGACTGATTGGCCACTTGCGCGCAAATATGCGGTCAGTGGCTGGGCAATCCTAGTTGTTTCTTATTTACTTTTTGCTGGGATTCCTTTTGATCGAGCAAATCAATTAATTCTGATTATTACCGCTGCCCTCGCATTTTCTGTAGGCACAGAAAATGGACCACTTCGTATATTTGCTGACTGGATTCCATTTTTTATTTTGCTATATGCATATGACTTTAGCCGCGGGGCAGCTGATCAATTCGGTCGACCAGTTTTAGTTGAAGAAATTTATAACATAGAGCTTTCCTGGTTTGGCATTAATGGACAAATACCTACCGTTTGGTTTCAGCAACACCTTTACAACGCAGATCAAATTCCACTATGGGAATCATTAATAGCCTTGGTTTACACATCACACTTTGTAGTTCCTTGGGCAATCATTGGAACACTTTATGTGCGCAATCGCGATCTTTGGAAGAAATTTGCAAGGCGAATCATTTTTATCTCACTGGGCGCTTTGATCACCTATGTCGTATTACCTGCAGCTCCACCTTGGTATGCAGCAAATAGTGGGATTGGGTCAGAAATTCTTCGCATCTCAACTAGAGGTTGGTCGGCACTTGGAATTCCAGTTGCCGGTCAAATCATTTCTCTTGGCCAAGGGGTAGTGAATCAAGTTGCAGCCATTCCGTCTTTGCATGCTGGAATGGCAATTTTAATTTCTATATTTTTTTGGTCTCGAGTCCGATCTGGAATGAAATTATTTCTATCTGTTTACAGTCTGGCCATGGTTTTCACTCTTGTTTATGGAGGAGAACACTACGTATTTGATGCCTTCCTAGGTGGAATTTATGCCTGGCTGGTTCACTATGGATGCCAGGTTTGGGAACGGCGATCCACTTGACTTACATTCCAGTAAAAGGCGAGCCATTCACCGTTTCCATGGGTCTTCGCGCCATGGATTTAGATAAATGGATTGAAATCGATGAACATTTTGAAAGTGAAATTGATCAGAAAAAAGACCTGTTAGCATACAAGCATGAACTAGTTTTTGCCGCACTACCAGAAGGCTTAGCTGGATCAATTGAAACTCTAGAAATGCTGACCGATTACTTGCCAAAGCATTTCCCAGATCGATTCAAAGTGCCAATTCAAGTCAACCCGAATTTGCATCCGCTTGAAGCTGCCAGTCTTTTAGTGCAAGAGGACTTGGTAATCATGAGTCCAAAAGGTGACCAATGGGCACTGACGGCTGCAAGTGTTTGCTTCCCAAGCCGCTGGGATTTGACCACAAAAGTTGGCGCGGATATGCATCAAATTCACCAGCCAGTTCCGCACTATGAAGAACGCATAGGCAAAGCCACAGATGCTATGTTTCATAAGCTCACTTCAGATCGGCCAGTCTGGCGAATTAACTGGACAGTTCTAGATAGTCCTGAACTTTTTCAGCCAGCTGAAACTGGACGCAAATCTAGAAGCCATGAAGAACAAGACTTGAAAACATTTGGCGAGTCAATGTTTTTTAGAACTGAGCGACAAACACTTTGGAAACTTCCAAAATCAGGTGACATTCTTTTCACAATTCGCACTTATGTTGATTCGCTATCAAGCCTTGATACGCGATATCCAGATTTCAAAGAGCACTTGGGCAAGACCTTGGTAACAGCCAGTGATCAAACCCGTGACTATAAAGGCTGGTCACCGATTTGGTCAGATTTAATGAAATGGACCAAGCAAAGCGCTTAATTCCATTGTTTTTACAGTGTTTTAACAACAAATTAACGTGTAACCAGAGGGTCTAGTGGTAAACCTGTGAATAGGCAGGTTATTCTCTTAAGGAAGTTAAGTCCCATCAATCGCAATCGCTGGGGAAGGCAAATTGCGAAAGTAATGATGGGAGAAATAAGAGATGACCAAGTCATCTGGCGCAAGCGGTGTTGTGTTCATTCACAGCGCCCCTAAAGCGCTTTGCACACATATTGAATGGACCCTTGGTGGGGTTCTTGGTGCAACCGTTCATCTTGATTGGGTTGATCAACCAGTACTTCCTGGTGCGATGCGTTCTGAACTTTCATGGACGGGTAACCCTGGTCTTTCAGCTGATATCACTTCGCGTCTTCGCGCTTATCCAAACTTAAGATTTGAAGTAACTGAAGAACCAAGTAGTGGTTTTGATGGCCAGCGATATGTTTCAACTCCAACTCTTGGTCTTTGGCAAAGTCCAATGGGGGCATTTGGTGAAGTTCACATCCCAGAAGAAAAGCTCCGCCATGCAGTATCGGATGCGGTAACTAAAGGCGAGTCACTACTTGAAGCAATCGATTTAGTTTTGGGAAGTGCTTGGGACCGGGAACTTGAACCATTTAGGTATGCAGGTGATGGCGTTCCAGTTCGCTGGTTGCATCAAGTTAGCTAATCAGGATTAATAACAAAAAAGGCGACCAAATTGGTCGCCCTTTTTGTTTGTTTAATTAAAGCGGAATATTTCCGTGATTGCCACGAGCAAAGCTGCCATCTGGTTTTGCAGCAGCAGCAAGCGCTTTTGCTAGAGCAGTTCTAGTTTTTGTTGGTTCAACAATTTGATCAACTGCACCAAGTTCAACGCAGCGTGGCAAGCCACCTGCGGTGATCTTATGCTCTTCAGCTAATTCGTTTTCAACGCGTTCACGATCTTCAGGAGCAACTTCGGCTAAGCGACGACGATGCAAAATGCGGATCGCCGCAACTGGACCCATAACCGCAACTTCAGCGCCATCCCAAGCCATAACGTGGGTCGCACCTAAACTGCGAGAGTTCATTGCGATGTATGCACCGCCATATGACTTGCGAGTCACGCAGGTAATTCTTGGCACAACACATTCGGCAAATGCGTGCAGCAATTTAGCGCCGCGACGAACAACGCCGTCCCATTCTTGGCCAACACCAGGCAAATAACCAGGAACATCAACCATCACAAGAAGTGGAATTCCTAATGCGTCACACATGCGAACGAACCGTGAACCCTTTTCAGCAGATGTTGCATCAAGACAGCCACCTAAGCGAAGTGGGTTATTTGCAATCACGCCAACAGTTCGGCCGCCGAAGCGACCAAGTGCTGTTACTAAGTTAGGTGCCCAACGTGGGTGAAGTTCAATCCCGGTTCCAGCATCAAATACTGAATCAACAATTGGATGAACGTCATATGCACGGGTAGGGGATTCTGGAAGTAGTGCACCAAAATCAACATCGCCGATTTTGCTTACATCAAGATTTCCTTGGTTACCCATTAGATCTGCAATGTTGCGAGTATCAAGAAGCGCTTGTTCTTCAGTTTCACTAACCACGTGAACAACACCGCTACGGCGTCCGTGTGGTTCAGGACCACCAAGGCGAAGCATGTCGACATCTTCACCTGTAACTGAGCGAACAACATCTGGACCGGTAACGAAAATGCGGCCTTCAGGACCAAGGATCACAATGTCAGTTAGTGCTGGGCCGTATGCACCGCCACCGGCTGCTGGACCTAGTACGACTGAAACTTGTGGAATTTTTCCAGAAGCATGAGTCATCGCACTAAAGATTTCACCAAATGCTTTTAATGAAGAAATACCTTCTTGTAAACGTGCGCCACCTGAATGCCAGATGCCGATAATTGGGCATTGCTTATCCATGGCGATCGCGTAAGCATCTGTAATTACTTTGCCCTCGAGTGCGCCAAGTGATCCACCTTGGTAAGACGGATCATTACTAAACACAATTGCTTCACGGCCATTAATAGTTCCACTTGCTGAAACTGCGCCATTGCCATCTTGTTGACCAGAAATGTATTTAACTGAACCCTCATCCAGAATCGCCGCAATGCGGCGAGGGGCCATTAATTTCTTATCTTCAGGGGCTGGAGCACTCATGATGGACTCTTGAATGCAAGGACTACGTCATGGCCACCAAAACCAAAAGAATTACTTAGCGCAGCTAACTGTCCAGTCTTTGGTAATTCACGAGGTTTTCCGATGACAACATCGATATCAACTTCGGGATCAAGGTTCACTAAGTTTGTCACCTGCGGAACGATTCGTTCTTGGAGCGAAAGGATCGCAACGATTGCTGCTAGTGAGCCAGCGCCACCAAGTAAGTGGCCAGCTGCGCCTTTAACTGCAGTAACAGCAGCGTTATCGGCATAACTTCCCATAACTTTGCGAATTGCCTTGGCTTCAGCAACGTCACCTGCTGGAGTTGAAGTTGAGTGGGCATTGATATGCACAATGTCCTTAGTTGATAGGTCAGCATCAACAAGTGCGCGGTTCATCGCAGCTATAACGCCACGACCTTCAGGTTCAGGCTGGGCGATGTGGTGCGCATCTGCTGCTAAACCTTGACCACCGTAGATTGCATAAATTTTCGCGCCGCGGGCTTTGGCAAATTCTTCAGATTCAAGAACCACAATTGCCGCGCCTTCGGCCATCACAAAGCCATCGCGGTCTTTATCAAATGGGCGAGAAGCGGTTGCTGGATCATCATGACGTGTTGAAAGCGCGCGCATTGCCGCAAACGCAGCAATAGTTAGCGGGTGAATGCAGCCTTCGGTTCCACCACAGATCACCACATCGGCGCGACCTGTGCGAATCATTTCAGCGCCATAGCCGATAGCTTCAGCGCCCGATGCACAAGCAGAAACTGGTGTGTGCACGCCTGCTTGAGAACCAAACTCTAAACCAACAACGGCGGCCGGGCCGTTTGGCATAAGCATTGGAACAGTCATGGGTGATACGCGAGAGGCGCCACGTTCTTTCAAAATGTCGTACTGATCCATAAGCGAAATTGCGCCGCCAACACCCGTGGCAACTGCAACACCTAAACGAGTTGGATCAAGTTCTGGACTGCCAGCATCTTTCCAAGCTTCCCGAGCAGCAATAAGGGCTAACTGCTGAGAGCGGTCCATGCGACGAGTCTCGTGTTTTTCCAGAATGTTTTCGGGATCTTCTTTGGCAACTGCTGCAATGCGAACTGGTGATTCAGCAAACTTTGGATCGGTTAATAATCCAATGCCTGATTTTGCAGCAAGTAGTGCTTCCCAGGTTGAGGCAACATTTCCACCAAGTGGGGTAGTCGCGCCTAATCCTGTTACGACAACGGTACGGCTCATAGTTGTCGACCTTTCTGTAGTTGTTTTATTTAGTTATTGCTATTTAGTTTTATTTGTTTACTTCGTGAGCCTTTTGCTATGGGCGGGCGACTGGTTAAAGCCGCCCGCCAAAAACAAAATGGCGATCAGTTATTACTTGTTAGCCAAGATGTAGTTAACAGCGTCACCAACAGTGTTTAGGTTCTTTACTTCACTGTCAGGAATTGTTACGCCGAACTTGTCTTCACATGCCATAACAACTTCAACCATTGACAATGAGTCAACGTCTAGGTCGTCCACAAAAGACTTATCCATTGCAACGCTTTCAGCTGGAATACCGGCTACTTCGTTTACGATCGCGGCTAGGCCCGCGAGGATGTCCTGCTGTGACATACTTTCTCTCCTTTATCGGGTAGGACTTCCCGCGGTTGCGGGTCGTTTCTCGAATACACTTTTTTAAAGCGAACTCGAAACTTATGGGACTAGCGCCACTTGGCTAGCAAAAGCAAGACCTGCGCCAAAGCCGACCATCAAGAATGGGTCACCTTTTTTGACTTGGCCTGCTTCGCGCAAAGCATGCAGTGCTAGTGGAATTGAAGCAGCTGATGTGTTGCCAGCTGTTTCAATGTCTTTTGCAATCACAACAGATTGCGGGAAATTAAATCTTTTAACGATTGCATCAGTGATGCGAATGTTTGCTTGATGCGGAACAAAAGCTTTAAGTTCATCAGCAGTTAGACCTGAAGCATCAAGTGCCTTATGGCAAACATCGCCCATGCTGCCAACTGCCCAGCGAAACACGGCTTGGCCTTGCATGGTTAATAGTGATGGCACGCCTTCTTTGCCAGCAGTTACTGAATCTGGTTGCATAATGATCGCTTCGCGCGCATTACCGTCAGCGCCCCAAACTGTTGGGCTAATACCTTGTTTGTCAGTTTTCGATACAACTACTGCGCCGGCACCATCGGCAAATATAAATGCGGTGCCGCGGTCAGTCATATCGATAATGTCGCTTAGTTTTTCAGTTCCAATTACCAAAACATTTTTTGCACTGCCTGCACGAACAAGTGCGTCGGCAATCCCGATGCCGTAACAAAAACCAGCACAGGCAGCTGAAATATCAAATGCACTTGCATTTTTGGCGCCAATCGTTGCCGCAATTTCTGCTGCAGCTGATGGTGTT
>JBDLPR010000044.1:0-2592 GCA_039800985.1 Actinomycetota bacterium
AAACTCAGGCATTTGGATTTGGTAATGAACATCGAGCTCAACCAAAGGTTGTTTCAATTACCCAAACAACTGAACTTGGAACTTTGTATACACCTGAAGAAATTAGAGCAATTGTTGATCAGGCGCACGCTAATGGGATGCTTGTTCATCTAGATGGTGCCCGAATTTCAAATGCAGCTGCAGCCCTTGATTTACCAATGCGCGCCTTCACTACAGATGTAGGCGTTGATGTTGTATCACTTGGCGCAACCAAGGCCGGAGCAATGGTTGCTGAAGCGGTAGTTATCTTGAACCCAGAATTAGTTGATTCGATTAAGTTTGTTAGAAAATCGGCAATGCAACTGGGTAGCAAAATGCGATTTCTTTCAGCACAATTACTTGCATTATTTGAAGGCGATTTGTGGCTGCGTAATGCAAACAACTCCAATGAGATGGCTCAAAGACTTTATGCAGGTGTCAAGGAGTTACCAGGAATCCAGGTATCTAAACCTCAAGCAAATGCGCTTTTCCCAATCCTTGATCCAAAAGTCACCGAGGAACTTCAAAAATCTTTCCGCTTTTATGTCTGGGATCATCTGACCGGCCAAGTTCGCTGGATGTGCTCATGGGACACAACCACTGAAGATGTCGATAGTTTTATCGCTGCAATCAAAAAGGCAATTTAAGTTCCTGAATATTTGGGAATAAATCCCAAAAACATGTTGTTTTTATAGTCAGTAATGTGAATTACAATTAACTTGAAAATTCAATAGTGGAGTTAACTCAACACTCGTTAACCCTCAAATACTTGGGGATGAACGGTTTCGACTTTGGTAGTCGAAATGGGAGAAGCGAGCCGAGAATGTTGGTCATCTCGTAAACGTCCAGCAAAACTATAAGTGCCAAACAAAACCGCACTGACTTTGCCCTAGCTGCATAAGCTAGCCCGAAGTCCGTTAGGCCGGGGGCGTCTCCGCCCCGAATCCTGACGTCATTTAGGAGACTTACCAAGACTTCCGGTTACGGGAGGTTGAGGAAAATCAAACAGTAACTGTGCCTGTCGACATCTTGTTTGGGTGAACGTCGGGGCAGAGAAAAGCTGATCCAAACTGCGCTCGGAGAATAACCAAATCTTCACCTAAGGACCCGGGTTCGATTCCCGGCATCTCCACTTGAATGAAAAAGACTCAGCAATCCCGCTGAGTCTTTTTCATTTCACTAGCGATATGCTGAAAAACAAGTCGCCGATTGAGGTTATGAATTTTGAGCATTACCACGCAAAGTAAAAATACTTTAGCGATTTTCGCAGTATTGGCCGCTTCGGTTCTATTTGCCTCAGGTGGAGCATCCAGAGCGATAGTTGGTTTTCCAGGTACTGGAATTTCATTCGCTGCCTGGCGTGTATTTATTGGTGCAGTTGGATTACTTCTCTACTCTCGCTATAAATTCGGAAGGCGCGGAATCGCTGTTTTATTCAGGCAACCGATTATGTGGTTAATGGGTGGCTCAATTCTTTTTTATCAGGCTGCTTTCTTTTTTGGTGCTGGGCGAATTGGAATTGCAATCGGAACACTTGTAGCACTTGGTAGTGCACCACTTCTTGCCGGATTAATTTCCTGGTGGATGGGATTAGGTAAGCCTACGAGTCAATGGGCAATCGCCACTGCTCTAGGCATTTTTGGTTTGAGTTTATTAACCAGTACTTCAGGAAGCGCAGATGCGCTGGGACTACTTTTTGTGGCCCTTTCAGGTTGGGCTTATTCCATTTTGACTGTGCTTGGCGTGAAAGTTGTTAAAGATCTAAATGTGAGCGGCATCGAAGTATTAACTGTTGCATTTGCTATTGGTGCTATCTACTCAATTCCAATCCTTGCTACAACAAGTTCTTGGCTAGTTGAGCCAAAAGCAATTGGCGCTGTTCTTTGGGCAGGTGTGGCTGCGGCAACTTTGGCATATGCACTTTTCGGTATCGGAATATCGCATTTATCTGCTGGAACTGTGTCGACACTTACCCTGTTCGAGCCAGTAACAGCTACCACGCTAGGTGTGCTCTTACTCAATGAAACAATGAATGTCAGAGGATGGATAGGCTGCGCTGTGATCATTGTGGCACTTGGCTTAGTGGGGTATTTCGAATCAAAATCAAAACCAGCACAAATAACATTCGACGCATAGAGGAAAAATGGAACTAACAACTTGCCTTTGGTTTAACTACAACGGTCGAGAAGCGGCACAGTATTACGTAAGTATTTTTCCGGGCAGCAAATTAAAAGGCGACTGGGTTACACCGGTTGAAACTCCAGGGAACGAACCAGAAACTGAAGTAACTATTGAGTTTGAAATTTTTGGACAAAATTTCATGGCACTAAATGGTGGCCCGCATTTTCAATTCACCGAAGCAACTTCTTTTATCATCCCTTGTAAGGATCAGGCGGAAATCGATCACTACTGGGATAAATTGATTGGCGATGGCGGGCAGGCTAGTCAATGCGGTTGGCTTAAAGATAAATTTGGAGTTTCCTGGCAGGTGACATCTCCAGAAATGGACCAGTATCTCGGTGGTCCTGATGCTGACGGCCGAGCAAGGGCAGTGACTGCCATGCTTTCTCAAAC
>JBDLPR010000045.1:0-5368 GCA_039800985.1 Actinomycetota bacterium
TTCGCTCTTCATTTGGTAATCGGTATAAACGTTCAATCACATCATGAGTTATTGAGCCACCAGCAAGTGCTGCCGTTGGTGGTTCTCGCCAGCTATCTATGTAGGAAAAGAAATACTTCAAACCACATTGTTGGAATAAAGACATTTGTGAAAATGAAACACGTTTTGGAAGTTTTGCATTTTGTGGTTGCAAAACATCGACTTTTAGAAATTTATCAGCCACTTAAGTTACGTCTCCAGAAATTTTGGTTATCGCCAGATTAGTGCCAAGACCTGACAAAATCTGGGAATTTAAAGTGCTTCAGTAACTTCTTTAAGGATTTGATTTATTTGTGCTTGCTCACCTTCACGGCTTCCAGTCACGCAGACAATTACATGCATCCCTGGAATCTTGTTTGTGCGATTTAATGCACTAGTTAATTCACTTTGAGTGGTTACGCGTACAGCCGGTACACCCAAGCTTTCAGCAATAACCCACAAGTCTTTTCCATGTGGTGTTCCAAATACCTGTTCAAAGTGCTTTTGATATTTCTGTTCACCCTGTTCAAGTTGACTAAAAATTCCACTGCCATCGTTATCTAGAACAACAACTGTTAGATCGGGAATCTTGTTTGGTTCAGCGACGTTCAACCCACCCATGCCATGCAGGAATGCGATGTCACCTATTAATAAATAGGTGCGAGAGTTTTTGGCAAGTGCCACACCAGCTGCACTTGAAATCAACCCATCAATTCCATTTACGCCACGATTTCCAAACGTAGCCAATCCTGCTCGAGCATTTCCATACATTTCAATATGTCGCACTGGCCAGGATGGAGAAATAAATAGATTGGCTTCAACTGACAACTGGATCCAGATTGAAACTGCGGCACTAGGTCCAGTTAAAGTTTCGCCAGACAGATTCTGATTGATTACTTCGTGAGCTTTTTGATCAAGCGATTGCCAACTTGATAACCATGTTGGATCAATTTGAGT
Source organism: Actinomycetota bacterium (assembly GCA_039800985.1). GTDB lineage: Bacteria > Actinomycetota > Actinomycetes > S36-B12 > UBA5976 > UBA5976. The sequence continues at coordinate 976 of JBDLPR010000045.1, forward strand.
TTTAACTTCTGGAACAAAATTTAGAATCTGATCAGCACTTAATACGGGGTCAGGTAAATCGCTACTTGCAGTTGGCAAATGAATTGCGATGTGTTGCTTTGCTGATTTGAGTAAACCAAGAACACTTCTTGTTAAACCGATTTGCCCAGCGCTAATTACAACTTCAGGTTTTGGGGTTTTGCCAGTTTGTAAAAGAAGTGACCCATGATTAAGTGCGTTTGCACTGTCTTGAACTTGAGCAGTAGGTTCCCAAATAATTGGGTAACCAGCATTCTTAGCCAACTGCTTTAGCTGATCAACATATTTACTTGATTTAACATCACCAATTACTAAGACACCGTTTGGGTGAAGTTCTAGAGTCTGCCTATTTGGATCACTATTTGAAATTTCAAAAGTTTTATTTTTTGGGATATTTGAGGTGATGTCTTCTGGCATAAGCGGCATATCGAATTGCGCGTTAATTTGAATCGGCCCACAATGGTTTGTTAATCCAAGGATTAATGCTTCGCCAATTTCTGAAGTTGGAACGGCGGTATCCACAGTTGCTTTAACAAAATTTGCAAACATCCCATTTTGCAAAGTGGTTTGTGGCGCGCCATGTCCACGAACTTTTTCAGGTCGATCAGCACTTAACACCACTAGTGGAACACCACTGTGATGCGCTTCAACTACAGCTGGCAAAAGGTTTGCAACGGCTGTGCCAGAAGTCACCACAACTGGAACCGGTTTACCAGTTGCTTTTGCAATTCCCAGTGCTAGAAATCCAGCCTCTCGTTCATCAATTCGAGTGTGCAAAGTAACTAAACCTTCACTTGCAAGTGAAGCAAACTGCCAAGAAAGCGGGGCAGAACGCGAGCCCGGACAAACAACAACATGTTTTGTTCCAGCGTTTAATAGTTGAGCAGAAATTTCAACGGCAAGTTCAGTAGAAGGATTTACCACTGCTCCACCGCCTGTCTAACTTCTGGTGAAACCAACTTAACGGCACTTGCATACCAAGAACGAATCATGCGATCTTGCCAAGATTTTTGTTCAGTAAGGGAAACGGCTTCATTGGCTTTGGCAAGTAAGCCCTTATCTGGAATCGGTTTGGCTACATAAATATGACCATCGCGCGGAACTAGTGGCGCTGTAACTAAATCTTTTTCAAAGAGCATTCCTGTGCCAAGTCCACACGCACCTGCCAAATCAGAAACTGAGGCAGCAAGTTGTAATCCACTTGCTAATCCAATTGAAGTATCAAGGCTTCCACTAACTACCACTGGAAGATCAACAGCATTTATTGCTGCAAGAGATTGTGCGACACCACCCATTGGTATCGACTTCACAACTAAAACATCGGCGCTATTTCTAATTGCTGCTGGATCTATTTGTTTTGCGAGTCGCAGTCCTTCATCAACAGCAATTCGAATTGAAGTTTCATTTTTAATCTGAGCACATTCGGCAAGTGAAGCGCACGGTTGCTCAATGTAATCAAGTCCACCAGCGGCCATTTCATACCTACCAATTAATTTGATTGCTTCTGATGCACTCCAGACACCATTAACATCAATTCGAATATTGACATCTTTCACACCAAGATCAGAAAGTTGCAATCTAATTGCTTCAAGTCTGGCTAAATCTTCTTCAACGCTTTGACCTGGCTGTGCAACTTTAACTTTTAAAGTTGTCATGCCTGATTCCACGACCGCACGAAAAGTTAAGGCTGCTGCTGTTGTTGCATCAACAGCAGGAATTATTGCGTTGATCGGAACGCTGCTTCGAATTGGATCTGGCCATTGGGTGAAAGCTTGCTCTAATGCACCGGCAAGCCAGCGACCAGAAATTTCATCGTCATAGTTATCAAACGGAGCAAACTCACCCCAGCCATCAGTTCCTTCGAAAACTAAACCTCTGCGAATTGAGGTCTCGCGAAATTGCATCGTTAGCGGAAGAGCAAATGCTTTACTGCCAGCAGCTAAGTTTTCAATCGACATATTTAAATGTTGATCTATTTAGGGACGCTTAGGGAATTTCTTGAAGTCTGGGCGACGCTTTTCTTTATAAGCGTTACGACCTTCTTGGGCTTCTTCGCTCATGTAGAAAAGAAGTGTCGCATCGCCAGCAAGTTGTTGTACACCAGCTAAGCCGTCATCAGCAGCATTGTGACTTGCTTTAAGCATGCGAAGTGCAAGCGGTGAAAGTTCAAGCATTTCTTTACACCACTTGACAGTCTCTTCTTCAAGATCGGTAAGTGGAACAACTTGGTTTACTAATCCCCAGTCATAAGCTTGCTGCGCGCCGTACTGACGACAGGTGTACCAAATTTCACGAGCACGTTTTTGCCCGATGTGACGTGCAAGTAAACCTGAACCGTAACCGCCATCAAATGATCCAACTTTTGGACCAGTCTGACCAAAGCGAGCGTTATCGGCTGCGATTGTTAAATCACAAACAACATGAAGAACATGGCCGCCGCCGATTGAATATCCAGCAACCATTGCAATAACTGGTTTTGGAATTCGACGGATTGCAATTTGTAAATCTAAAACGTTCAATCGACCAACGCCAGCTTGCGCGATTTCATCGTCGCCAATGTAACCGTCATCGCCGCGAATCATTTGATCGCCACCGCTACAGAAAGCCCAGTCACCTTGACCAGTCAAAATAACTACGCCAACAGAAGTGTCATCACGAGCAGCATCAAGTGCGTGGATTAATTCTTTAACTGTTTGTGGCCTAAAAGCATTTCTTTTTTCCGGACGATTAATTGTGATCTTGGCAATGCCTGAATCAGCGCCAGTTGAAACTTCGAATTTAATGTCTTGGTACTTGCCTACAGACTTCCAGTCACATGCAAGTTTGATTGATGAATAACTCGGATCGCTCTTAGCCGGACTGTTATCTGCAACCACTGGTGGCAATACGTACTTGTTTCGGGTGTCCATGCGAGTGCCTTTAGATTCGTTGTTTTACTCTCGCGTCTAGGCTAGTCATAATGACGCAATCTGACATATCCGGCGAAATTGCAATTAGCCGCAAACTAATCGCTGTGCCAATTCCACCAGGTTCAGGTGGGGTAAATCGGCTTGCCCCGTTACTTAAACGAGCGCTTGATGGGTCGGGCCCAGCAGTTGCGCCAATGCCAACCGCTCCTGCTGGACTGGTTAATTTGCTAACTGATGCAATCAAACCTGATGATCCAAAGTTTCCACTTGAGTCACCTGACATTGCAGTTGTTTGCTCGACCAGCGGATCAACTGGAAATCCTCGTGGCGTTTTATTAACTGCCAGTGCAATTACAGCCTCGGCACATGCTTTTGCGCACCGATTCGGAAAAGATTTTCGATGGGTTATGGCAATGCCGGCACATCGAATCGCGGGCATCATGGTTTTAACGCGAGCTTTTTTATTTGGAAACCCGTATGTAATCGATCCATCAACTGGTGGTGCAAGACCATTCGATCCAGCAACATTTGCTGTTACGACGATGCAGGCTGTGCGCGAGAGCAAACAAGATGGCAGGCCATTAGCTGTTTCACTTGTGCCAACCCAAATTGGTCGACTACTTGAATCTGGATCAGTAGGTATTGAGGCCTTATTGTCCTACGACTTAGTCTTAAGCGGCGCAGCTGCAACACCACAACCGATGCTCAATCGGCTACGTGAACTTGGTGTGAAAGTTGTCATTTCTTATGGCATGACCGAAACCTGTGGTGGATGTGTTTACGATGGCCAAACGCTAAATGCAGTTTCAATTTCACTTGGCACAAAAGATGATGTTGAACCTGGACGCATAACAATTTCTGGTCCGGTGATTGCTTCAGGTTACAGATTGCGTCCAGATTTGGATGCAGTTGCCTTTATTGAAAACAAATTAATCACACATGATGTTGGCAAGTTAGACCAAAATGGTTTGTTGCATGTACTTGGCCGACTGGATGACGTTGTTCAAGTTGGTGGAACAAATGTTTCCCTGTCAGCAGTCGAGGCAATTTTGCGCCATCATCCTGCGATCTCAGATGTGGCAGTAATTGATATTGCAGATGACTTATGGGGATCAATTCCGATGGCATACATAGTCCTGCGTGATCAAACCATTAACCGCGCAAACTTAAGTGAATTAATCAAACAGACAGTTACTGACCGAATTGGTCGCGCAGCTACTCCACGTTCCATTGAATTTGTTGAGCACCTGCCCATGCTCGATTCCGGAAAAATAGATCGACTAAGTTTGAGAATCAGTGCCAGCGAAGATATTGCTAGCGGAAAAATTAAACATCCAGGAGCGATTAGTTAAATGGCAACCCGAAGTCAGTGGTACCAAGGTGCTCGCCCATTAACTTTGCCGGCAGCAATTTCACCAGTATTACTTGGAAGTGCAATTGCACAGTTCCATGGAAGTTTTCGTCCG
>JBDLPR010000046.1:0-3644 GCA_039800985.1 Actinomycetota bacterium
ACGAACCGGCAGCGTGATTCGGTCGATAATCTAATTCTTTAATCGCACTCAAAACTTTTTTTCGAGTTTCTTCACTTATTGATCTCGTGCCAGATAAGACATACGAGACCGTGCTCGGCGAGACTTTGGCGAGTTTTGCTACATCCGCCCTAGTTGCCATTGAAACCTCCGCGCTTGCCGTCGACTACTTTTTTCGCGAATTTGCCCTTCATAACGCTTCGATAAAACCTTGGTGAAGCCTCTTCCTTTGGGAAAAACGCTCGACTAGCGTATCGCCCACTGTCGACGCGAGTCGACTCCCTAGGGCAAGTTAATTTAGAGAAATAAGAAAGGTACCTACATGAAGTTGTCTTCAAAGACAGTTCGCGTAGCCATCGCTGCTCTTTCTGCAGTTGGATTAACAGTTGGTGTTTCAGTTGCACCAGCTCCAGCAGCATCAAAGACATTTAATATCTGGTGGTATACAAAGGACAATGCACAATCACAAACTTGGGATGTAGCACTTAAAGAATTTAAGAAAGCACACCCTGAACTTAAGGTTGTTTTCCAGCAAAAGACTTTCGAGCAGATAAATAACGCAGGTCTTGCGCTACTTGATTCTAATAAAGCTCCAGATGTAACAGAATTTAACAAAGGAAACGGAACCGCAGGCGCAGCGTCAAAAGCTGGCCTATTAACCGACCTAACTAAGTACGATGCTAAGTACAAATGGAATCTTCCATCATCAGTTTCACTGTACGGCCAATACAAGAATGGCTTGATGGGTTCTGGAAAACTTTATGGCGTACCAACTTACGGTGAGTATGTAAGCGTTTTCTACAACAAAGATCTATTCGCTAAGCATGGCGTAAAGATTCCAAAAACAATCGATGAATTCGAAGCAGCAATGCAGAAGTTCAAAGATGCAGGAGTTATTCCAATGCAAATTGGTGGCGGCGATTATCAGACCGTTCACAACATTTACGCATTGACAGCTTCTAAAGTTTCACAAGACTGGATCAAGTCATTCCAGTTATTCCAAGGCAAAGCGGTCAACCCAGCAACTGATGCATCAGTGAAGTGGGCAGCGCAGAAGTTTGTTGATTGGAATACCAAGGGTTACTACGAGAAGAACGCATCTGGTGTAAAGACCGATGATGCAGTTATCGAATTCCAAAAGGGTAACGGCGCAATGATGATCGGTGGTTCTTGGTTAGACACCGGTATGGCGCAGAAGATCACCACATTCAAGTGGGGCAAGTTCGTATTCCCAGGAACACAATCAGTTGGTTCTGGCGGAAACTTGTTCGTTATTCCTAAGAAGGGTAAGAACCCAGATTTAGCTGCAGAGTTCATCAATATGCTTCTTACAAAGAAGTATCAGAACTACTTGGCTAACGCTGGTGGATTAGCGTTATTCGCTGATTCAGCTGCAATTGCGAACCCAGCTGCTCAAATTACTGCGGCTCCATTCGCACAGATCGTAAAGAAGAACGCTCTTGGAATGTACCCAGATTGGCCAGTTAACGGTTACTACCCAGTGCTTCTACAAGCAGGCATCAAGCTCCTAGGTGATGGAGATGTTGCTGGTTACCAGAAGACAATTGGCGATTTCTACAACGCAGGAAAGCCAAAGGCATAAATTAAATAAGAATCCGGGGTTGGTGATTTATTTCGTCAGCCCCGGACTCTTCCCGTTAAATGTTTAATTAATTAGGATTTCAAAATGAGAATGAGTTCGCCAAAGACCCATAGCGGTACGCGGACTTACATTGCGTTTTTACTTCCAGGTTTACTTTCATTTGCTGTTGTTGTTGGCGGTTCGTTTGGTTACAACATCTACTTAAGTTTTACCGAGTGGCCAGGTTATGGCGCACCTAAGTGGATTGGTCTAGGCAATTACGCGCAGTTGATGCACGACCCAACGTTCTGGGCTTCATTTTTACATTCATTTGAATTTATTTTGGCGATGTCCATCATCCCAACATTTTTAGGTTTGTTATTCGCTGCGATTATTTACGATTTCATCGGAAATTATTTTGGTCAGCGCGCTTCCACATTTTTAAGAATTTCATTTTATTTGCCACAAATTATTGCGTTACCTGTTACCGGTATTTTGTGGTCTTGGATGTTGTCGCCAAATTTGGGCGCAATCAACACCATGCTAAAAACGATTGGGTTAAGTCGCTTTGCACTCAATTGGTTAGGTGAAGCTGGCTCAGCAATTTTTGCGCTCTCAATCATGATGATCTGGATTCAAGTTGGCTACACCATCATCATTTTCGTTGCAGGTATGGCGCGAATCGATCCAGCGCTGGACGAAGCGGGTCAATTAGATGGCGCCACTTGGTTCCAACGTTTTCGCATCATTACTGTCCCGCAGGTTTATCCAGAATTAGCAATTGTTTTGCTTACAACAACTGTTGCAGCGCTGAAAGTTTTTGGTCCGGTTTTCGTTATGACCCAAGGTGGACCAGGCAATGCCACTCAAGTGCCGGCGATGTATTCCTACTTTAATTTCTTCTCTACCCAAAAAGTTGGTTATGGCGCAGCGGTAGCAACTGTTTTGGCGCTACTACTTACTGTTTTGGCGATTTACCTATTGCGATTGCAGCGCAAGTTGGGAGCTTCTCGATGAGAAACATTTTGAAGCGCCAAAAAACCGAGCAACATTTGAAACCACGTCATGGCGCACAACCATGGATTGTTTTAGGAGCGATGTTCTTTGCGGCTGCGCTCTGGTTGTTCCCGGTTTACGTTGCGCTACTTAATGCATTTAAAACACCACAGGAATATGTGCAGTCCGGAGTTTTGGCTTGGCCGTCTAAATTAGATTTTTCAAAAATTACCAAGTTCTGGGTTGATACAGATTTCACTGGCAAGTTACTTAACTCAATCAAGATTTCTTTATCCGTTTCCATAATTGCGGTTTTACTTTCATTCTTCACCGCTTACGCACTTGGAATTGGTCGGATCAAAGGCCGAATGTGGGTACTTGGTTTCTTCATGGTTGCCTTCACCATTCCGCAAGAGGCGCTGGTTTATCCAATTTATAAAGTTTCCAAGCAATTAAATCTTTATGACACACATTTAGCTCTGATTATTGTGTTTAGCGTTTTGAATATTGGGTTTGGTACTTACATGTTGTCTTCTGTGTTTTCACAGTTCCCAGAAGAAATTTTGGAATCAGCGCGCATTGATGGGGCTTCACCGCTTCGCATTATGCGCAGCATTGTCTTGCCACTTATGCGACCAACGCTCTTTGTGCTTGCAGTTATGTTCTTTATTTACACTTGGAACGAATTCTTAATTCCATTAGTTATGTTGGCTTCAAATGAAAATCAGACTGTTACATTGGCGATGGCAATCACCACTGGCCAATACACATCCGACCCAACTGCTCGAGCTGCCGCTGCCATTGTCGGCATCGCGCCATCGGTTATCTTCTTCTTGATCTTCCAGCGGACTTTGATGCGCGGCATCACCGTTGGCGCCGTTAAGTAACCCGCTCCGCTCAAATCCAGCCGGTATTACCCCAAACTATGCCTATATATAAGGTGTAATACACTTTGACGTCTTTCGCACCCAGGATTGGGTGTTTGATCAACAGAACATAGGAGTTCTAATGCGCTTAGCCGCTGAATCACTCGTCAAAGTCGAAGGTG
>JBDLPR010000047.1:0-9994 GCA_039800985.1 Actinomycetota bacterium
GTCTTCAAATTTTGGTAGATCAAATTCTGGACGAATGTCTAGTTCAGCTGTGTAAACCAGACCTTCAGATTCGTCAATCTTGGTGACATCAACTTCTGGGCGACCAAGCTGAGAAACTTTGTTTTCAACTAAAGCTTTAGCGAGTGTGCTTGGAATTGCATCGTTAACAGCTTCTTCAAGTACTGCCCCACGACCAAAGCGCTGATCGATAATGCGTGGTGGAATTTTGCCTTTACGGAAACCTGGGATGTTCACACTCTTTGCAATGCGCTCGTAAGCAACATTCATACTTTCTGACAATTCAGCGAATGGAACTTCAACCGTGATTTTTACGCGGGTTGGGGAAAGGGTTTCGACTGCGCTTTTCACAGGTCTCCTATTTAATTACGAGCAATTTAAAAAATAAATGGTCGGGGCGGAGAGACTCGAACTCTCGGTCTTCTGCTCCCAAAGCAGACGCGCTAGCCACTACGCTACGCCCCGACGACCTGATGAAGTCTATTCGAAATAATGCGATAATCTAAATTCGAGGTTTGCCAGAAGGCAGATTCATGCGGGTGTAGCTCAATGGTAGAGCCCCAGCCTTCCAAGCTGGCCATGCCGGTTCGATCCCGGTCACCCGCTCCATTTTTATTAGGAGAACTTTTGTCTGGTACAAATATCACCCGCCTGGAAGCCTCGCAGCGCTCAGCTGTGGTTACTGCCAAGTCCTATGAAATCGAACTGGACTTAACTGGTCGCGGGGATAACTTCCCGAGCAAAACCACAATCCACTTTGCTGGTCGCGAAGGTAATTCAACTTGGGTTGATTACATTGCCCCGAAAGTCACCAGTATTGAACTAAACGGCCAAACTGTTGATCTTTCAAATCACGATGGTTTCCGTATTCACTTAACTGGCTTAGCTAGCCATAACACTCTTGTGGTTACTGGCGAATCCAAATACATGAATACTGGCGAAGGATTGCATCGCTTCATCGATCCAGTTGATGATGAGGTCTATTTATATAGTCAGTTTGAAATCGCAGATGCCCGCCGCGTATTTGCCTGCTTTGACCAACCAGATCAAAAAGCCACCTACCAATTCACGGTCACTGCCCCAGCTCACTGGAAAGTTCAAAGTAACAGTCCAACACCACAAGGTTTGCCTGCAGGAGAAGGCGTGCTTAAGTACGAATTCGCGCCTACGCATTTGATGTCTACTTACATAACAGCAATCGTCGCTGGCCCGTATCACGAAGTGCGCGATGAATATAAAGGTAAATACGGTACTTACCCACTTGGTCTGTTCTGCCGGAAATCACTTGCTGAATATTTAGATCCTGATGACTTATTCACTGTGACCAAGCAAGGTTTCAAGTACTTCGAAGATGCATTCGAAACCGGTTACCCATTTGGTAAATACGATCAGCTATTCGTTCCAGAATTTAATGCCGGTGCAATGGAAAATGCTGGTTGTGTTACCCACCATGAAGATTACGTGTTCCGCTCAAAGGTAACCCAAGCAGCGTATGAACAGCGCGCAAACACAGTGCTACACGAAATGGCACATATGTGGTTTGGCGATTTAGTGACAATGAAGTGGTGGGATGATCTTTGGCTTAATGAAAGTTTTGCTGAGTGGGCTGCTCATCACGCAAGCGTTAAAGCAACTAAATACACCGAAGCTTGGACCAACTTTGTTAATCAGCGCAAAGCCTGGGGTTACCGTCAAGATCAACTGCCAACTACTCACCCGATTGTGGCTGACATGGTTGACCTTGATGCAGTTGAAGTTAACTTTGATGGCATCACTTATGCCAAGGGGGCATCTGCGCTTCGCCAATTAGTTGCTTGGGTTGGTGAAGATAAATTCTTTGCTGGCATTCGCAGTTACTTCAAAAAATACGCTTGGGGTAACACCGAACTTGCTGACCTGCTGGCCGAACTAGAAGTTGCCAGTGGTCGCGATCTGCATGACTGGACCGAGCGTTGGCTACAAACAGCTGGCGTAAACACACTTCGTCCAGAAGTTGTGATCGAAAATGGCGTTTATAAATCAGTCACCGTTATTCAAGAGCCACCTACTGCACCTGATGGTGTGCAGCAATTACTAAGACCACACCGAATCGGTATAGGTATCTATAACAAATCTGGTGACAAATTGGTTCGCACTAATCGAATTGAAATCGATGTTGATGGCGCTAAGACCGCAGTTAGTGAACTAGTTGGAAAACCAGCTGGCGACTTACTTTTGCTAAACGATGGCGACTACACCTTCGTGAAAATTCGTCTTGATGAAATTTCTGCAAAAACTGCAGCTGAAAACTTGGATGCGATCGAAGACAGCGTTTCAAGGGCCTTGATTTGGGCTGCAGCCTGGGATATGACCCGCGATGCAGAAATGTCAACAACCGATTACCTAAACATGATCATGAATGCCAATTTGGTTGACATGGGAATTGGTGTTACTCAGCAGTTGCTATTGCAAGCTCGTTCAGCCATTGAACAGTTTGGTAATCCAGAAAAGCGCCATGCAAACCGCGATCAATTAATTGATGCGATCTTGAAGCAACTACCTAAAGCGCCAAGTGGCAGTGATCATCAATTGTCATTTGTTAGAAACGTAATCGCTCTTGCCAGAACAACTGAACACGCAGATCTTCTAAAGTCATGGCTTGATGGATCAAAAGCACCAAATGGCCTTGCGATTGATACCGATCTTCGTTGGGCATTTATTTCTCGCCTTGCCTCACTTGGTCAATTGCCAGAGTCAGCAATCGATGAAGAATTAGCTCGCGATAACACCGCTGGTGGCCAACGCCAAGCAGCAAGTGCTCGCGCTGCCCTGCCAACCGCAAAAGCAAAAGCTGATGCTTGGGCTGCTGCAGTTGAATCAGATGAACTGCCAAATGCGCTACTTAATGCAACTGTTGGTGGTTTTGCGCAACCAGATCAGCGCGAATTGCTTGTGTCATACGTGGATAAATACTTTGCAGCTCTAACTGAAATCTGGAAGAGCCGCACTAATGAAATCGCCCAGTCATTAACAACTGGTCTATTCCCATCATTATTGGCATCTGAAGATATCCTGAAAAAAGCAGATGCTTTCTTAGCAAGTGATAAAGATGCTGGTTCCACCAGATTGGTTAAAGAGCTTCGCGACAACGTTGCTCGGTCACTTCGCTGCCAAGCATTTGATAAGTAATTAACTCTTTAAGGGAGAAACTCTTGAACGATCTACTGGATTGGTTTTTAGGCACACCAGTAAAAATTGCTTTAATCGTTTTACTTGCTGCCCTTATCCGAGCTCTCTTGATTCGCACTTCAAGTCGCTTAATTAAACGCGCCCTAACCCTTCGCATCGAACGACGTCATGGCGCACAAAGTTCAGTTGAAAAACAAGTTGAACATAGTCGTCACGAACAGCGCGCAAGTTCTATTAGCCAGCTACTTCGCAGTGTTATTACCGGAACGGTTTGGAGCTTGGCTGGCATCATGGTGCTTTCCAACTTAGGTATTGATGTTGGTCCGATTTTGGCATCAGCTGGTGTTGTTGGTGTTGCCCTTGGTTTTGGCGCGCAAACGCTTGTTAAAGATTTCATCGCAGGTATTTTTATGATTCTGGAAGATCAATACGGCGTTGGCGATGTGATCGATGTTGGTCCAGCAGTCGGCACTGTTGAAGAAATTGGTTTACGTGTCACCAGGCTTCGCGACAAAGAAGGCACAGTTTGGTACATGCGCAACGGTGAAGTTCTGCGCATCGCAAACCATTCCCAATAATTAAAAATGGAACCAACGCTTTATGAACAAATGGGTGGCGCCCCATTTTTTGAAAAACTAGTTGCCGGTTTTTATGAGGGAATCAAAAACGATCCAGTTTTAAGACCTATGTATCCGCAAGAAGAATTAGACGGAGCAATCCATCGGTTAGCAATGTTCTTATCCCAATACTGGGGAGGGCCAACAACCTATTCAGATGAACGTGGACACCCGCGCCTTCGCATGCGTCACAATGTTTTCCCAATCGATGGCGATGCCAGGGATCGTTGGTTAGGTCACATGTCAGCATCCCTTGCCAAATTAGAAATCGAACCGCATTTAAGAGATCAGCTGTGGACCTATCTGGTTACTGCCGCCCATTCCTTGGTTAATCAGCCAGATAACTAAACCCCCCAAATGCAGATTTTGGCTAGCTGTAGGCCAGAATTGAATTCATGTTGAGAAGTAAAGACTGGTGGCGCGAAGCCGTCGTTTATCAGATTTATCCACGTTCATACGCAGATGCCAGCAACGATGGCATAGGTGACATTCCAGGTATTCGCACCAAAGTCCCTTACTTAAAAGAACTAGGCATCGATGCAGTGTGGTTAAGTCCGCACTACCCATCCCCGATGCTTGATGCTGGTTATGACGTTTCCAACTACCGCGATGTTGAACCGCTTTTTGGAAAACTGTCTGACATCGAGGGTTTGATTGCTGATTTGCATTCAGCCGCCATCAAGATGCTAATCGACATCGTGCCAAACCATACTTCCTGGGATCATCCATGGTTCAAAGAAGCACTTGCAGCAGCTCCGGCCGATGACCCAAGTGTTCCTGCGAAAGCACGTTATGCCGAAGGTCCGTGGGCTAGGTATCACCTGCTTCGCGGCCAAGATGGTGGCAAAAGTGAACCAAACAACTGGGAAAGTTGTTTCACAGGTCCTTCTTGGACTCAACTAAAAGATGCTGATGGCAAACCAACTGGTTGGTGGTACCTACACATCTTCGATAAATCACAACCAGATTTAGATTGGACTAACGAAGAAGTTCGCGCCGATTTCCGCCAAACACTTCGTTTCTGGTTCGACAAAGGTATTAACGGGTTCCGAATTGACGTTGCCCATGGTTTAGCAAAAACTCCTGGTTACCCAGACTGTCCGGAACTTAAAGATGGCGATCCAACCAGTAAGAATCCTTACTGGGATCAAGATGCGTTACATGATGTTTGGCGCGAATGGCGCAAAGTTGCAGATGAATACGACGATCCAAAAGTATTCGTGGCTGAAGCTTGGGTCTTCCCGGCTGAACGCAATGCGCGCTACTTACGTGAAGATGAACTACACACCGGCTTTAATTTCCCATTCCTAAAAACTCCATGGGATGCAAAGCGCATGCGCGATGTAATCGACATGTCAATGGAAGCAAACGCGATTGAAAATGCCCCGACGACTTGGGTTCTTGAAAACCATGACGTATGGCGCGCGGCAACTAGGTACGCCCCGATCATCGGCACAGACGAAGAAATTGAATCTAACGCTCGCCAGATGAACTTAGGTAAAGATGGCAACTGGAAAGCTAATCGCGATCTAGAAGTTGGCGGGCAGCGCGCAAGAGCAAATCTGCTGACCATGCTTGCTCTTCCTGGAACTGCTTACATCTACCAAGGTCAAGAACTTGGTTTAAACGAAGTATTTGAAATTCCATCAGACATGCGCCAAGACCCGTCATTTTTCACAAGTGGTGGCTCGGTTGTTGGTCGAGATGGTTGTCGCGTTCCAATTCCTTGGGATCACAGCAGCGAAACTTATGGATTTAATTCAGGAACTCCAACTTGGCTACCACAACCAGATTCTTGGAAAAAGAAAACTGTCGCTGACCAAGATGGTGAAGAAACCAGCACTCTGACCCTTACCCGTCACGCACTTGCTATTCGCAAAAGCCAGGCAGCACTTGGCGGCTTAACTGATGGCACCCAAGGTTTGATTTGGGACAAGGTCGATGAAAACTTGGTTAGCTTCGTTCGCCCAGCTCGTCTTGGTGGCAAAGCAATCCGCTGCGTTATGAATATGGGTAAGCACTCAATCAAACTTGATTTTGAAGGCGATGTGCTATTAGTTAGCAAACCAAATGGCTTTGACGATGGTTTGCTAGATCCAGACACAACTGTGTGGTTAACTGCCTAAATGACTAAAGCTTTTGGCAACATCCATCGTGCCTGGTGGATTGCCGTAATAACTTTTGCCACCCTGATTTCAGCAGCAGCATTTCGCTCAACGACAGGTGTGATGCTTGAACCACTTGAAAATGAGTTTGGTTGGTCCAGAAGTACTACAGCTGGCGCAGTTTCACTTAACTTACTTTTTTACGGATTAACTGCACCGTTTGCGGCAACGCTAATTGAAAGATTTTCAATGCGTCGCGTTGTAGCAGCAGCGCTTTCACTTGTTGCAATTGGTTCAAGTTTGACTGTTGCAATTGGTCAACCTTGGCACCTTTACATTCTTTGGGGTGTATTCGTTGGTTTTGGAACTGGCTGTTTAGCACTAGTTTTTGGCACAGCAGTTGCAAATAGGTGGTTTGTCACAAACCGAGGACTGGTCACTGGAATCTTCTCAGCTGCTTATGCAACTGGATCATTAATTTTCTTGCCATTATTTGGTCGCATGATTTCAGCAGATGGCTGGCGAAATGTTTCTTGGACGATTGGTGCTGTCGCTGCAGCAATCGTTCCACTAGTGCTTTTATTTTTCCGTGATCGCCCTAGTGATGTTGGAGCTTTCCCATACGGCGCAACTAGTCAGCCAGACATGGGTCCGGCAGCACCAGCTACTGCATTTGGTTCAATCAAGGTTTTATTTGAAGCAATGCGAAGTGGTGCGTTTTGGATTTTAGCTGGAACATTTTTTGTTTGTGGCTGGTCAACTAACGGCCTCATTGGAACACACTTCATTCCAGCCGCGCACGATCATGGCATGCCAACTAATACGGCAACTTCTCTCTTAGCGGTAGTTGGAATTTTTGATTTAATTGGAACGATTGCATCGGGATGGTTAACAGACCGCGTTAGTTCGATTTACCTACTTGTTGCCTATTACGGTTTGCGCGGACTTGCCTTAATTACTGTGCCAGCTGTGCTTGGGCCACATGTTGAACCGCCGCTTCTTTTCTTTATTGTGTTTTATGGCCTAGATTGGATTGCAACTGTGCCGCCAACAGTTCAGTTATGCCGCGAATACTTTGGGCTTTCAAAATCAGGAATTGTTTATGGTTGGGTTTTCGCTTCACATATGATTGGCGCTGCAATCGCAGCAGTCTTTGCTGGTTGGATTCGCCAAACCAATGGTTCTTACACAATTGCTTGGTACACAGCGTCCATACTTTGTTTAATTGCAGCTGGATCGATGTTTTTGATGAAGCGCATACCAACTTTGGCCCAGCGCGAGGCTGCCCTTAATTAGTTCTTAGGGTTTTCTCTAAGTAATCGCGCATATCCTCAGGGATGCGAACTGGGCGGTTAGTTTTCAAATCGACACAGACCATTCGAGTGGTTGCGCGCATGTGAATTGTTTCGCCATTTCGAAGTTCATAACCAACGGTGTAAGTTGCATTACCAATTTGTTCAACCCATAAATACATGTGAACTGGTTCTGGCTGGTAATCAAGTGGCGCTAAGTAATCAATCGAATTATGCGCAACCACGTGTGCTTCATCAAAATTCTTTGGATCAAACCCAGTTTCAGCCATTAACTGAACGCGGGATTGCTCCATAAATTGGGCGTAAGCCACGTTATTAATGTGACCATAGACGTCCATGTCTCCCCAACGAAGGTGAATTGGAACGACTACTTCAAGCATGGTTTAACGAGTTAGCTTTCGATATGTAGCACGATGAGGTCTGGCAGCTTCTGCGCCAAGACGATCAATTTTGTTCTTTTCGTATGATTCGAAGTTTCCTTCAAACCAGAACCATTGTGAGTCACCTTCATAAGCCAAGATGTGAGTGGCGATGCGGTCTAGGAACCAGCGGTCGTGAGATGTAATCACAGCACAACCTGGAAATTCTAGAAGTGCATTTTCTAGTGATCCTAGTGTTTCAACATCAAGGTCGTTAGTTGGTTCGTCAAGTAGCAATACGTTTCCGCCTTGCTTCAAAGTCAAAGCAAGGTTTAAACGGTTACGCTCGCCACCTGAAAGAACACCAGATGGTTTTTGTTGATCTGGGCCCTTGAAGCCAAATGCACCAACATAGGCACGTGATGGCATTTCAACTTGGCCGACTTTAATCCAATCAAGACCATCTGAAACAACTTCCCAAACATTCTTTGCTGGATCAAGACCAGCACGGCTCTGATCAACATAAGAAAGTTTGACGGTGTCACCAGCGCGAAGGTTTCCTGAATCAGGTTGAGCTGATGCATCACTTGTGTCTTGGTTGGCTGCAGCCACAATCATGCGGAACAGAGTTGTTTTACCAACACCGTTAGGACCGATCACACCAACGATGCCGTTGCGTGGCAAAGTGAACGAAAGATTATCGATCAGTAGTCGGTCGCCAAAACCTTTAGTTAAACCTTCGGCTTCGATTACGACATTACCTAGACGCGGGCCCGGTGGAATTTGAATTTCTTCAAAATCAAGTTTTCTAGTCTTTTCAGCTTCAAGTGCCATTTCTTCGTAGCGTTCCAAACGAGCGCGGCTCTTTGTTTGGCGAGCTTTAGCATTTGATCGAACCCATTCAAGTTCTTCACCTAAGCGGCGTTGAAGTTTGGCATCTTTAGCGCCTTCAACTTTTAGACGAGCTTGCTTCTTTTCTAGATATGTTGAGTAGTTACCTTCGTATGGGTAAGCGCGGCCTCGGTCTAATTCAAGAATCCATTCAGCCACATTGTCTAGGAAGTAGCGATCGTGGGTAATTGCCACAACTGTTCCTGGGTACTTTTCTAAATGCTGTTCTAGCCAGTTAACGCTTTCAGCATCAAGGTGGTTAGTTGGTTCATCAAGAAGTAATAGGTCTGGCTGTTGAAGTAAAAGTTTGCAAAGTGCAACGCGGCGGCGTTCACCACCGGAAAGTACTTTCACATCCGCTTCACTTGGTGGACAGCGAAGAGCGTCCATCGCCTGTTCAAGTTGGCTATCTAGATCCCAAGCATTGCGATGATCGATCTGTTCTTGAAGTGTGCCCATTTCGGCCATCAAAGTGTCAAAGTCTGCATCTGGGTCACCCATCTGCGCAGAGATCTCATTGAAGCGATCCAGCATTGCTTTTGTTTCGGCAACGCCCATTTCAACGTTTTCTAAAACTGTTTTGTCATCATCAAGATCTGGTTCCTGGGCAAGCATGCCAACAGTGAAACCTGGACTTAAGAATGCATCACCGTTGGATAGCTTTTCCACTCCAGCCATAATTTTTAACAAACTTGATTTACCAGCACCATTTGGACCAACGACGCCAATCTTTGCGCCAGGTAAAAATGAAAGGGTTACATCATCAAGAATTACTTTGTCGCCATGTGCTTTGCGTGCTTTTGCCAGGGTGTAAATGTACTCAGCCATGCGCTCAATTCTACTTATGCGGCATAGGTGCTACTTTCCTCGCTCAGCGCCTTGATCCCCCGTTGGAATTTGGCAGTTCCCCTTGATAAATCATGACCAATTAATTCAGCGGTGATTTCCAATGTGGTTCCAGTGCGCTCATCACGTTCCCACGTTCTAACATTTAACCTGCCAACCACAAAGATTGGGTCACCTTTATTAATGGATTCGGTTACGTTTTCAGCCAGTGCCCGCCAGCAAGAAACTGTGTACCAGTTGACATCGCCATCGACCCAACGTGACAAAGCACGATCAAACTTTCGCTCAGTTGCAGCTAAGCGAAAACTAGCAACCGGTATGCCTTCAGCAGTTGAATTAAACCTGATATCTGAGGCAACGTTGCCAATTACTTGAATTAATGAATTACTCATAGAAACTCCTTATTTCTTTTCTTGAACTAATTGGCTATTTATGTCTGGGGCCAGAAGTGAAACAAGAAAAGGACCTAAGGCTGTGAAATTAGTTCGCCTGTAAATAACTAAATAGCAATAACTATTACGATCAAGGTATGGGCAATTGGGATAGTTGGCTTGAAAAGCAGACTTCTATCGAATCCTTTATTGATCCTGCCCAAGTTCAAAAATTAGAAGCAACGCTAGATCGCAAGCCATCACTTGCAACAGGTGACCATCTTCCACCTGCTTGGCATTGGCTTT
>JBDLPR010000048.1:0-2621 GCA_039800985.1 Actinomycetota bacterium
TTAATTAAACCTGTAACAACATCTACTGATGGCCTTTGGGTAGCAAGCACTAAGTGAATACCTGCAGCGCGGGCTAGCTGAGTGATGCGAACAACTGAATCTTCGACATCGCGCGGGGCGACCATCATCAAGTCAGCTAACTCGTCGACAACGACAAGTAAGTATGGGTAAGGGCGAAGAACTCGCTCAGATCCTGCAGGTGGTGTTGCTTTGCCTGCTTTAACTGCTTTATTGAAATCATCAACGTGACGGAAACCGTATGCCGCTAGATCGTCATACCTTGCTTCCATCTCTTTAACTACCCAAGCAAGCGCGTCAGCTGCTTTCTTCGGGTTAGTAATGATTGGGCTGATTAAGTGTGGAATACCTTCGTAAGCAGTAAGTTCAACGCGCTTTGGATCAATTAGAACCATGCGAACTTCATCTGGAGTTGAGCGCATCAAAATCGATGTGATCAAAGTATTCATGCAGCCTGATTTACCAGCACCTGTTGCGCCGGCAACAAGTAAGTGTGGCATTTTGGCGAGGTTGGCAACAGTGAAGCCACCTTCAACGTCTTTACCAAGACCAACAAGCATTGGATGTTCATCAGCATTTGCTTCACCGCTACGAAGAACATCACCAAGTGAGACAACTTCGCGGTCAGTATTTGGAATTTCAATACCAATTGCACTTTTACCTGGGATCGGCGAAAGGATTCGCACATCATCACTTGCTACTGCATAGGCAATGTTCTTGCTCAGTGCTGTTACGCGTTCAACTTTGACCTTTGGACCAAGTTCAACTTCGTATCGAGTAACAGTTGGACCGCGCTGGAATCCAGTCACAGTTGCATCGATTTCAAACTGTTCAAGTACTTGAGTTAGAGCTTCGATAACCACATCATTGGCTTTAGTGCGCTCTTTAGCAGCAGCGCCCTTCTTTAAGAGATCAAGTGGTGGAAGTTTGTAATTAAGGCTTGAGGCAAGTGGCAGCTGAACTGGTTTTGCAGCTGGCGCGCTTGAGACAACCGGCTTTACCTGAACTGGCGGGGTTGCTGGCAAATCAATGGCAACTGTTGCTTGTTCATCAAGCATTTCGTCTAGATCGATCGCTTCAGTTACATACTGATCAATTGATAGCTCTTGTTCCATTGGCTTAACTGAAACAACTGGGTTCATAAACGGCTGGTCGCCATCTAGTTCGCCAATGGCAAGGGCTGGATCAATTGGGCCACGGGAGCGCTTGAAACCTTTAAGGCGAGCAAAGATTGTGCGGTGTTCAACTGGCGCGCTTGCCAAGTCATGCGCAGCTGAAATGGCGTCATATGTTGGGTGCGCAATTAGCATTTCATCTTCGCTAGTGGTCTTTGAAAAACGAGCGCGAAGTTCTGAAATCTTGCCCGGGATCGCAGCAACTGGAGTTGCGGTGATAATCAACATTGAGAAGAACCAAAGAACTGCAAGAAGAGCACAAGTAACTGCAGTGCCAACAGCAGTTACGAATGGAGCTGTGAAAGCCCAGCCAACGTAGCCACCAGCTGACTTAATCGCCGCTGCGCCAGAAGATGGACTTGGGTTGTGTCGAAGAATATGAGTTATGCCCATCACGGTTAGTGAAAATAGGGTCCAACCGATTAACAGGCGGCCATTCTTGCGTGATGGATTATCTGGGTGACGAAGTACTTGGAAGGCGATTGCAAACATTGCAATCGGAGCAACGATGTCAAAGACACCTACCCCACCGGTAACAACTGCGTTAACTACGCCAGCTACAAATCCACCAGTGTGAAACCAGATCACACTTCCAGTGATGATGCCAAAAGATAAATAAAGAAGACCAAGACCATCGCGACGTTGCGCTGGATCTAGTTCACGAGCGCCAGTTCCAACGCCGCGAAAGATTGCGCCAACAACGTGAGCGATACCTAGCCAGATGTTGGTGATAAGTGTGCGAAGGGCAGAGAAAACTTTGGCAACAGGTGATGTGCCTTTTGGTTTACGTGACTTTGCCGCAGGACGTGGTTTAGGTCCAGGTCGTTGATTGGTCCTTGCAGATGGACGAGTGGACGACGGACGTGGTCTAGTTGCTGACGGGGAAGCCATGCCTTAAAGAATATGGGAATAGCCCTGTTTTCTAAGGGAGGATATATCTCGGCGTGTCGCTACTGGGATATATGGGTTTTAGCCTCGAATATATCCGGCCATATGGTTTTTAGCCCTCAACAATGAGCGGCACAATCATTGGCCGACGACGATGTTTGTCGCCAACCCACTTACCCACCACTCGCCTTGCGATCTGGCTTAGCTGATGGGTATCTGTGACACCTTCGCGAAGCGAGTGCTCCAGGGCATCTCGAACACCTGGCAAAATTTCATCGAATATTGATTGGTCTTCGCCAAAGCCACGGGCATGGATTTCAGGTCCGGCAATAACTTTTCCTGCTGTCACATCAACAGCTGCCACCACTGAAATAAATCCTTCTTCGCCAAGAATGCGGCGGTCTTTAAGTAGTGTCTCGGTAACATCACCAACACTTGATCCATCAACATAAACAAACCCGCATGGCACTGCGCCAACAATTCGAGCTATGCCATTTTGCAGATCAACTACTACGCCATCTTCTGCTACCACCACATTGT
>JBDLPR010000049.1:0-7226 GCA_039800985.1 Actinomycetota bacterium
CTGAACAATTCCGCCTGGCAGCAGATGTTGGCGTTGCTGGAGTTGAAGTTATTCGCTTACTAACAAATCCAGGTGACAAGGTCGTAATTAATTCACCTGTTTATCACAATTTTTATAACTGGATTAAAGAAACTAAATGCGAAATTGTTGATGTTCCACTGTTACACCAAGGTGATGACTATGTGCTTGATCCAAAAGGTTTAGAGCAAGCATTCGTCGACGGAGCAAAGGTTTATTTACTTTGCCATCCACATAATCCGGTAGGCCACGTATTTTCTCGCGTTGAACTTCAAGAAATTGCATCACTTGCAAAAAAATATGGTGTGGTTGTGATTTCTGATGAAATTCATGCACCACTTACATTCAAAGAACAAAATTTCATTCCATACCTAGCTTTGAATTCCGATGCGCGCGAAACAGGTATTTGTATTACCTCTGCTAGCAAAGCTTGGAATCTTGCTGGACTTAAATGTGCTCAAATCATTTCGCAGCATCCTGATATGCACGACAAACTAAGTCAGTTGCCGATCGCCATTCCATGGCGTGCTTCTATTTTGGGCTCATGGGCCAGCTATGTTGCCTACGATAAAGGTGAAAACTGGCTTAAAGCAGTAATGCGAAACATCGATGGCAATCGAAAATATCTAGCAAAACTATTAAAGAAACATTTACCGAAAGCAAAATACACAATGCCAAACAGTACTTACTTGGCTTGGGTTGATTTGAATGCCTATGAAATAGAAGACCCGGCAGTCTTAATGCACGAAAAAGGTCGGGTTTACTTCAATGATGGAAAAGATTTTGGTCCAGCTGGGAAAAATCACGTTCGCATTAACCTGGCCACAAGCAAGAAAATCTTGAAGAAAGCCATTAAGCGCGCTGCAGATGTGCTGGAAAATTAATGTCCAAAATAATTGGCTATGAAATAAAGACACCCTGGGTACCAATGTCGGTATTGGTTGATGTTGAAGGCAAACCAATAGTTGTCGGTGCGGCATTTTTGCCAATGACAAAGTTCTTGAAAAAAGCAGGACAGAAACTAAACATTGATGAATACAAAAAAGACGCCAAGTTATCTGGCGTTACTCAAATAGTTAATAACTGGATCGACGGTGACTTGAATGCATTTTCCGCGCTAAAGGTTCGTCAACCCGGCGGTGAATTTATGCAGGAGTGCTGGAAACAATTGCGCAAAGTTAAAGGTGGCAAAGTAGTTAGTTACGCACAACTGGCAACTTCAGCTGGTAGACCGCTTGCGGTCCGGGCAGCTGGAACAGCATGTTCAAGTAATTTAATCGCGCCGATAATCCCTTGTCATCGCGTAGTTAAAACTGGTGGCCAACTTGGTAATTACGGATTTGGATTACCGCTTAAAGCAGCATTACTAAAGCACGAAGGTATTGAACTTTAAACTTCAAAACTTTGTTCTGGTTTTGGCACAATCGCATTCCAACCAAGTTCAGACTTTAACCGCCTTGAAAACTCTTCGGCCGACTTCATTTCACCATGAACAACATAGGCGGCAGTTGGTTTCTTGGCAGGTCGCAACCAATTAATTAATTCATCGCCGTCAGCATGAACTGAGAAAGCGTCGGCTTTTGCAATCTGAGCACGTACCGGGACATCTTCACCATGAATCCGGATACGTTGGTCCCCATTTTCTAGTTGTTGACCACGGGTGCCATTTGCTTGGTAGCCAACCAATAGGACTGTATTTTTTGAATCGGGCAACATATGAGCTAAGTGGTGCACAACTCGGCCACCTGTTGCCATGCCGCTAGCTGAAACAATGATGCACGGCTGATGAACATTATTTAATGATTTGGATTCTTCAACGCTACGTTTTTCCGACAAAGTTCCTGGATCAAAGGGGTCTTTGCCGCGCCAGGTATCGATCATGTCTTGTCTAATTTCAGAACTGCCAGCATCTAATGCTTCACGATAAAAATCCAGAGCAGTAAGAGCCATCGGTGAATCAACAAAAATTGGAACTTTCTTAATTTCACCGGCTTCAACTAGCTCGCGAAGTTTTAACAAAATAACTTCGGTTCGATCAACTGCAAAAGCGGGAATTAATACTGAACCACCTCGAGCAATAGTTTCGTTAATTATTTGGGCGAATTCATTAGATGGTGTCTCGTGTACTCGATCACCATAAGTTGATTCAGTTACGACCACATCGAACTTTCCTTCAGGAAATGGATCCGGTGAAGTTAATACTGGATGAGTTGGCCGACCCATATCACCAGTGAATAAGAATCGCTTTCCTTCAAGCTCAACTGTTACAAATGCTGAACCAAGTATGTGTCCGGAATGATGAAAATGAACAATCGCATCATCATTAAGTGCAATATCGGTATCGAATTTAGAAATTTTAATTAATTTAAGTGCTTGAGCGACATCTGCTTCGTCATAAAGCGCGCGTGGATTGGCATGAGAGCTGTAACCCTTTTTCTGGGCATACTTTGCATCTTCAACTTGAATACGAGCACTATCTTCCAAAATAACTTGGACTAACTTTGCAGTGTATTCAGTGCAATAAACCGGTCCACTAAAACCTTGTTTAACTAGTAATGGCAGATACCCAGTGTGATCAAGATGGGCATGCGTTAGAACGACTGCATCGATACTGCTTGGCTTAACTGGAAATGGATCCCAGTTCTTGGCTTTAATTTCACGGGTACCTTGAAATAAACCAGCATCAATTAAGACTTTTGAATTTTCTCCAGTTAACAGAAAACGGCTACCAGTTACTGTTTCAGTCGCACCTAAAAATTCAATTGAGACATTACCCATGTATCAACTCTAGATTGAATTGGCTAAATGAAATTCGCACTTACTCAACGCTTACAATTAGTTTGAAATTAGGAGAAAAATGCCAACAACTCGCGGTTATGCAGCGATGAGCGCTAGCGCCCCACTTACCCCATGGGAATTTGAAAGACGAGAAGTGGGCGAAAACGATATTTCAATCGCGATCGAATTTGCAGGAATCTGCCACTCGGACATTCATCAAGCACGCGAGGAATGGGGCAAAGCAAAATTTCCAATGGTTCCCGGTCATGAAATTGTCGGTCGAGTAACCGAAATTGGCAGTAAAGTTTCAAACTTTAAAGTTGGCGATTTAGCCGGCGTTGGTTGTTATGTTGATTCATGCGGCAGTTGCGAATACTGCCTGGTTGGCGAAAGTCACTGGTGTTTAGAAAGTCCAATCTGGACCTATAACGGAACTGAATATGACGGCAGCACCCCAACTCACGGTGGTTACAGTCAGTCGATAGTTGTTAAAGCTAATTATGCGTTGCACGTACCTAAAAATTTAGAGCGTGCTGGTGTTGCTCCATTACTTTGTGCAGGCATCACAACTTATTCACCACTTCGCCATTGGCAGGCCGGTCCTGGCAAAAAAGTGGCAGTGATGGGTTTGGGTGGACTTGGACACATGGCTGTGAAGCTGGCTGTGGCCATGGGTGCTGAAGTAACCGTGCTTAGCCACAGTGAAAATAAGCGTGCAGATGCACTTGAAATGGGCGCTGCACATTTTGTTGATACTTCTAACAAGAGTGCTTTGCAAGATTTAAAAAATACTTTTGACTTAATAATTAATACGATTTCAGCTGATTTAGATTTAAGTGCTTACTTGGATACGCTTCGGATGCATGGATCGTTGGTTGTAGTCGGCATTCCAGAAAAACCTTATGAAATTTCACCAAATAATTTGCTAGGTCGCCAGCGCAGTTTGGCTGGATCTTCAATAGGCAGCATTAAAGAAACTCAAGAAATGCTCGATTTTTGCAGTGCGCATAACATCACAAGTGATGTTGAAGTTATCAACGCCAATTACATCAATGAAGCGTACAAGCGAGTTGTCTCAAGCGATGTTAAATATCGATTTGTAATTGACGCAACTACTTTTTAAGGCGAGCGTGTCTTGCTAGTGCGGCTTCTTCAAGCGGTGAAATTCCACCAAGAGCCAGTCGCATTAGTTTCAATAAGCCCCTACCGATAGGTATTACTAACCATTTTGGAAGTGGCTTAACGCCCAGAATTTTTAAATACTGAGGTTCGATTGTTACCGCTGCTGCCTGAAACATAATTGCATAAGCCATTCGAGCCGCAATTGAGAGTGGTGGACGTTTAATAAATTCAACAACATTGATAGTCCGCTGATCAGCACGAAGTACTTGATTGAATGAATGAATAGCAGAAATCAATTCTGATTTGGATTGAGGTGCATTCGTTAACCCAAGCGGCGCAACTGCCTTGCTCCATTGCGCAACATAATTATCAGATCCACCTGGAATGGATTTAACGCCATAAATTTCATTTGTCACAAGAAATGATTCTGTGAATGCAACATGCACCCAAAGTAATAAATCTGAATCTGATGCTGCGTATGCTTTCGTGCTTCCGGGTGTTTGCTCATAACTACCAACAACCTTCTTATGCATCGCATTTACTCTGGCTGATTCTTTTTCAATTGCTTGAGTTGAACCAAATGTGAGAATTGTCAGCCACTTGGTGGTACCAGCAAGCCGGCCAAGCGGATCTGCTTCATAACGTGAATGGTCAGCAACACCAGCAAGGCTTCCAGGGTGTAGGGCCTGCATTAGTAATGCCCGAATACCTCCAATCAAGGTTGTTAAATCAGCGTGCACAACCCAAGGTGCATCAGTTGGTTTAAATAATCCAAGGTCTTCACCAGATTCGATCTGCGGTAACCATTGCGGAACGCCATCTGGTGAATTGGTAATTATTCGGCGAAAGCGTTTACTAAATGCTTTTTGAAAACGATTCGGCAAATTTTCCTCTGTAAAGAATTAATAGAAGTAGCTAAGTGCTACACCCATTAACGCGAATCCAAGCACATCAGAGCCAATTTCAAGTAACCAAACTTTGAAACCATTCCCAGCAAAAAGTCTGTGACTTAGGGCGGGCGCTGCCATGACCATAATTCCAACAGTCAGTCCTGTACCCAAGCCAAGTGCTGGTCCAATTTCTCGTCCAGTGCGCGCTAGTAAATCAAAAATCAGAGATAGGCCAGTTGCGCTAACCAATCCAGCAACTGCGGTGCTTGAAAAAACCACTTTCATGTCGGCATACACACCTGGGTCACCAGTTCTATCGATTGCTTTCCACCAAATTGGGAAAAATGTTTTTGGTCCAAACCAAATGAAACCAACAATAAAATTAACGAAAAATGCTGTAATTACACCCGCAAAATTGACCGCACTTAAATCCATTTTTGAACTCTCTGTATATTTATAAATCTACGTTATTCAATTATGTCAGTACTTGGATGATAGTTGTTGATTTATAAATACAGAACTAGGAAGTAATGAGTAACAAAGCAGTTCATCAAACTCCCAGTAAAGGAAAACTAACTTCACTAACGCTTGGCGCAACCGGTGTAGTTTTCGGCGATATTGGTACCAGCCCAATTTATGCCTTGAAGGAAACTTTTCATAAAAGTGGGACTGAACTAACTGAAATTTTCGGAGCTGTCTCGTTAATCTTCTGGGCCCTGATGCTAGTTGTAACAATTAAATATTTAAGTTTTGTGATGCTTGCAGATAACAAAGGTGAAGGTGGAATTCTCGCACTCTTTGCACTGATGCCAGATAAATTTCGTAACCCAAATAATTCAAAACAAAAGTCGCTTTTTTTACTGGTACTAATCGGAACAGCGCTGCTCTTTGGTGACGGTGTCTTAACACCAGCCATCAGCGTTCTTTCAGCTACTGAAGGTTTGACTTTGGTGAGCAGTTCCTTTGAATCAACCGCTGTACCGCTAACTGTGATTATTTTAGGAATTTTATTTGCGGTGCAATTTAGAGGCACGCACGCAATCGGAAAATTGTTCGGACCGGTAATGCTGGTGTGGTTCTTGTTCATTGGAGCATTAGGAATTTACCAATTCTCTAAAGCCCCAGAGGTTATTAAAGCGTTATCGCCAACTTATGCATTGGAATACTTTGCTAACCATGGGTTTAGTTCAGTTGTACTTTTGTCATCAGTAATTCTTGCTGTTACTGGTGCGGAAGCTCTATACGCTGACATGGGCCATTTTGGTGCCAAACCTATTCGTATCGCTTGGGCTGCAATTGTTGGTCCGGCACTTGTACTTTGTTATTTGGGCCAAGCAGCATTAGTGAGTATTAATACTGAAGCTGCAGAGAATCCATTTTTCTCACTGGCACCTAATAAAACTTGGATGTTGGTTTTAGTTATTTTGGCAACGTCTGCAACTGTGATCGCTTCGCAAGCTTTAATCACCGGTGTTTTTTCACTATCGCGTCAGGCAGTTCAACTTGGTCTATTCCCTAGGTTGACCGTTCGACACACTAGCGACGAACATGAAGGCCAAATTTATGTTCCGCTGGCCAACTGGATACTTGGAGCCTTAAGTATTGCGTTAGTCATTGCTTTTCAGAGTTCCTCATCATTAGCGCATGCATACGTCCTGGCAATTGCTGGAACTATGGCGATAACAACATTGGCATTTCATGCAGTCGCAAAAAATAATTGGAAGTGGTCAAAGTTAAAGCTTTACGCACTAACCACAATTTTCTTAATTGTCGACTTAGCTTTCTTAGCTGGAACAATTGCTAACTTATTTAAAGGCGGCTGGGTTCCAATTTTAATTGGTGCTTTTGTTATAGCTGTTATGTTAATTTGGCGAAGCGGATACGCAGCTCTAAATAAATTTATGGCAGCTAATCAGCAAAGCTGGGAATCTCTAATTGCTGAAATTTCACATGGCAGTATTACTCGTTCACCTGGGATCGGAGTCTTTTTAGCCTCCCCTGCTGAAACGGTTCCGGCGGCATTAACTTCGCAAGCAAAAATTATGCATTCGATACCTGCTGAGATTCTGGTGGTTACTGTAGTGACCGATCCTGTTCCTTACGCTGAAACAGAAATAGAAACTGTTGAAATATACGAGCGAATAAAAAAGGTAACTATCCATACCGGATACATGGAGTCAATAAATTTGCCAAGATTAATTACCGAAAATGTTTTAGGTGATCATGAGCGTGTTGCAACTTATTACTTATCGGAAAGAAAATTCCGTGGTACCGATGAAGGTTTGGTAACAGGAAAAATTGAAAAGTTATTCTCAATTCTGCATCGCAATGCAGCAACACCTTCTTCATATTTTGAACTGCCATCAGATCGAATCATCACTTTAGGCACCAGGATTGACTTGTAGGCAATTTTGTTAA
>JBDLPR010000050.1:0-8736 GCA_039800985.1 Actinomycetota bacterium
AAAGTGCAATTCTGATTGGTTCTTTATTTTGGCTGGACGCAGCATGTTTCTTGGCAATTTGGCATCACTACGAACACTAACAACTTTCTGGGCTGCAGTGATGTAGTCCTGTGAGGCTAGAAGGTTAGCTCTAGCTCCAGGTTTAATCGATTGATCGTCCTTTTTTGCAGCAGCCAAAAGTTTTGGTAGATCTTTGAACTTTATGATTAAGTCAGCTGCTGTCTTCTCACCAATTCCTTTGACACCTGGAAGCCCATCAGAGCTATCACCACGCAGTACTGCAAAATCAACATATTGAATTCCGGTGATGCCATAACGATCTTTCAGGTAAGTATCCGTAATGGTTTCTAGGTTCTTCATACCTTTATTCATCGAGATAACCCGAATCTTATTTTTGTCAGAAACAAGTTGGAACAAATC
The DNA here is from genome assembly GCA_039800985.1 of Actinomycetota bacterium. Taxonomy (GTDB): domain Bacteria; phylum Actinomycetota; class Actinomycetes; order S36-B12; family UBA5976; genus UBA5976. The sequence continues at coordinate 421 of JBDLPR010000050.1, forward strand.
TCGATCCCCGGTAACAACAATTGCATCTTTTGAAACTTGCTTCACTAAAGTGCCCAGAATGTCATCGGCTTCAAAATCGTTTTGGCCAACACGAGCAAGCCCAATTGAATCAAGAATCTGAGCGATAGCTGAAATTTGCGGCGATAGATTATCTGGAATCTCTTCGTACCCGTCATCAACAGCTAATTCATCGACTCGATGAGCTTTGTAACTAGGAATTAGATCGACCCGCCATTGAGGTCGCCAATCTGTATCCCATGCGAAAACTATTTCTTTAGCTGGATTTGCCTTGATGAAAGCTGTAGCCATTTCAAGAAATCCACGTACTGCTCCTGATGGTGTTCCATCTGGAGCAGTTACAGATTCAGGTACAGCAAAGAATGAGCGGTAGTACATAGTTGCGGTGTCAAAATAAAGTCCATTGGCTACCAAGAAACAACACCTCGATCCACTAAGTCACGTGCTTGTGAGCAAGCTCTTGCAGTTTTAGGATCACTGGTTGCACTTGCTAACTGACCAAGTATGTCAATAACTTGCTTAGCCCAGCGAACAAAGTCACCTGGCTCCAGGTCTGAATTTCGCAAAATCTTATTTAGATTTTGTCCTTTTGCCCATTTCCAAATTGGCCAGATGAACCCTGCATCTGCTTCGCGAAGATAATTTAAACGGTAACTACTTTCTACATCTTTAATCTCACCCCACAGATCAAACATGCTGTCAATCGCCACACCTAATTCACCTTCAGGCAAGACTGGAGGTTCGACATCATCTTTGCGGGATTCGTAAACTAAAACACTTACTGCGCTAGCAATGGCTTCTGGATCTAATTGCGATAAAAGACCAGTTCGAATTGCTTCAGCAGCCAATAAATCAAGTTCGGAATAGATTCGACCAAGTGTTTGACCATCACTAGTTACCGTTATCTGATCGTCATTCTTTTGTAGATAACCAAGATGCAAGAGCACATCACAAATACGATCAAATTCTCTGGCGATTGATGAAGTCTTAGCTGAAATCTGATCTTCTAATTTATGTATGTCCTTCTTACTCAAAAACTCACGCTCATGCCATCTTGCATGGGCTTCCCGATCGCTACACCCGTGACATGGATGCGCCTTGAGTGCTTTGCGAAGTCGATTTAATTCAACTTCATCGCTTGTATGGTGGTCCTTTGGCAACGAACTGTGCTTTAAGGATTTGCTGAACTTAGCTAAGTTTTCACTAACCCATTTTCTTGATTTCACATTTCGCGAATCAAATTGCGAAGGTATCTGAACTGCGCCAAGGACATTTGCAGCATCTGTTAAATCGCTAATCGATATGCGTTTAACTTGACCGTTTGCGCTGATAACTCTTGGGCGCGGATCTTCATAATCACGAGCTTCGTCGATAACTAAATAAGGAACAGATTGTCTACGCCCATCATCAAATCCAATTACATCGCCGCGCCTCAAATCATTAAGAAAAGAATTCGCGTTTGCCCTGCGGGATCTACTGGCTAATTTTGCAGTGGATTTTTCAATGTCAGTAATCCTTCGGCGAAGTGCAATGTATTCGCTGAAATCTCCAAGATGGCACTCCATAGATTCGTGATAACCAGTCATTGCATCTTGAGCTCGCTTTATTTCAGTTGCTAACCCAACAACTGATCGATCTGCCTGAAATTGAGCAAAAGATGATTCAAGTAATTCTTTAGAGCGTTCTATGCCAAATTCGGAAATCAAATTCACCGTCATGTTGTAACTAGGACGGAAACTTGATTTAAGTGGATACGTTCTCGTGCTGGCTAAACCTGCCAGCATCGCTGGATCGAGTTCTTTATGCCATAACACGATCGCGTGACCTTCAAAGTCAATGCCCCGTCTTCCGGCACGCCCAGTTAGCTGCGTGTACTCACCTGGTGTAATCGGTGCGTGCACGCTTCCATTCCACTTCACTAATTTCTCTAGGACGACACTTCTCGCTGGCATGTTGATACCAAGCGCCAGAGTTTCAGTTGCAAAAACAACCTTGACCAGTCCTTGCTGAAATAAATCTTCAACCACTTGCTTGAACGCTGGAAGAAGTCCAGCATGGTGAGCAGCAATTCCACGCTCCAAGCCTTCACGCCAAGAGACATAGCCAAGTGCGCGTAATTCTTCTACTTCAGCATCTTCAAAAGCCGCATCAACAATCCCCCGGATTGCTAACTGCTCTTCTCGAGTGGTTAATGAAAGCCCAGAGGCTAAACATTGATTAACAGCATCGTTACAACCAGCTCTAGAAAAAATAAACGTGATTGATGGCAATAGATCTTGGCGCTGGAGTTCTTCTATAACGTGAATTCGACTCGGCGTTAATCGACCTCTACCCTTAGCAAATCTTTGTTGGGATCTTTCATTTTGAGCAATCCGTAGTAGCTCTCGATTAACTTCACCGCGATTGAAAAGATCTAGAACATCATTTTTAACCATTACATGTTGGTGTAAGGGTGTCGGTCGATGTTCCTCAACAACGATTTCCGTTTCACCCCGAACTGCTTCCAGCCAATCGCCAAATTCTTCAGCATTGCTAACTGTTGCTGAAAGTGCCACGACTTTCACGTGCTTTGGAAGGTGAATTATCACTTCTTCCCAAACTGCACCTCGTGACCGATCTGCAAGATAGTGAACTTCATCCATAACAACATGAGAAAGATTTGCTAGATCTCTGCCTTCATAAAGCATGTTTCGAAGCACTTCAGTTGTCATAACAACAACTGGAGCATCTCCATTAATGCTGTTATCACCAGTTAATAGACCAACATTTTCTGCGCCAAACTCTTCAACAAACTCAGCAAACTTTTGATTCGAAAGAGCTTTGATTGGAGTTGTATAGAAGCATTTAGATTGCTTACTTAAGGCGATGTAAACAGCAAATAAACCTACGATGGTTTTACCCGCACTGGTTGGCGCTGCGACCAAAACGCTTTTGCCATCTTGTACATGTATGCAGCTATCTATTTGGAATTTATCCAATGGATAAGGGCGGGATTCTTGGAATTCTCCAAATACCGTATTTTTTAGCGCTGACCTTGCTTTCGCCGCGGCATACATTTCTGCGGGCGATTGGGTCATGAATTAAGAATAAATGCTTTCCGTAGTCAAAACTTCTAAGCGCGCTGGTAGAACCTCAAATTTAGCCGGTCCCATTCCAAGTCGTTCACCATCGGCGTATACCGGAAACGGATCTCCAGATATTTCAATTCGATCTGTCTCATCGACTGCAACTTTAGGATGGAAAACATGGTTGCCTGAAAATACTTTTGGTAAAACCATAAGCAATGTTCTGCGTTTAACTTTAGTTACATATGTGACTGTGAACTTTCCATCAGTTAAATCTGCAGCAGGCGTGATGTACATACCACCGCCATATGAGCTGGTATTTCCGATTGCAATCAGCGTGTAGTCGCCTATGAAATTTTGTTCCGGAGTATTAATCGAAAGATGCAATGAAGTTAAATTGGAAATCTCTTTGAAAACTGCAGCTAGATACTTAATCGGGCCATTAGGTCCAGACATATGATTAGCAATCTCATTTACTTGGGCATCAAATCCACATGAAGCAACAGCGCCAAAATATTTAACGGTGCCATCTGCCAAAATAACTTTGCCGATATCGACTTTTGAACTAACTCCTGCAGTAAGAACTAGAAGTGCATCGTCCAGATTCTTAAGACCTAAATATCTCGCAAAATCATTCCCGGTACCCATGGGCAAAACGGCGAATTTCACATCCAAATCAACAATGCTGTTCAGGCAAAGATTTACGGTGCCATCTCCACCACAGGCCACGACGGTTAGGTCAGAATGCTTAGCCCTAAGGGATTGGATTTCACTTCGGATTGTTGATGAATCATGTCCAGTAAGAAATGTCGCGCCGGATTCTTTTAGATCGGAAATAACTTTTCTATGGACCGACTTTTTCATCGCTGCTGGTTTTATTAAAAGTGCAAACATGACGTTTTGACTTTACTGTGTCAGAGCGGCGACTGCTGGTCATCTGACCAAATGTTTGTCCCTGAAGTTCTAGCCCTGCGAGATCTACGCTTGTCATTCAATAGCGCTACTCCCAATGCAATTGCAGATAATGCAATCATCGGAAGAGCCACAATAGTCATCCCGATCGGATCGCCATTTGGAGTAGCAACTGCACCAAAGACAAAGCTTCCAAGAATTATCCATCGCCAAGCCGATGCAATTTTTGCGCCAGTTAGCACTCCGGCAAAGTTCAACCCAACCAATATCAGCGGCAACAAGAATCCAATTCCAAAGAAAAGAGTTAATTGCAAAAAGAATGAAAGATAGGTGTCTACATTTGTAAAGTTAGCAACATCTGATGGAGTGAATTCAAAAAGAACTTTTAGCATTCGCGGCATTACCAAATAAGCCAGTGCAACACCTGAAAGAAATAGCGGAGTTGCAATTCCTGCGAAGATGTATGCCCACTTCTTTTCATTGCCATGTAGACCTGGAGAAATAAAACGCCAAATCTGGAAAAGCCATATCGGAGAAGTTAAGACAACGGCAGTGGCTAGTGAAACGCGCAGCTGCATTGAAAATCCGCTAGTTACACCTGTAAGTGCTAACACAGTGCTGTCGTTCGCAACTTGATCAAAAGGTTCACGAATGGCGCCAAAAATAATTGCAAATTTTTGCCAGACCACAACCGTGCCGATCAAAATTGCAAGTGCACTCTTAACAATCCGGTTACGCAGTTCGCGAAGATGCTGGGCAAGCGTCATAGCGCCTGACGCAGTGGACATTGGTTATTCGTTACCTGATTTTTGTTCGTTATCTTTTTTAGCTTCTGAACTCATTTCAGACTTAAAGATACGGATTGAGCGACCAACACTGCGAGCAGCATCTGGCAAGCGCTTTGAACCAAATAGAACAATTACCAACAAAATCAAAATGATTGCTGCAGGTGAATCAAATAGAGCTCGCACACTCTCTCCTTTTAAGTAGGTATAACTACCTTAACTGATGTTATTAAGCGCTTGCCCAGTGGAAATTTTTTCCTTAATTCTTCCTGATAATTCTGGTGGTGCAACAGGTTTTATTTGTCCACCGCTAGCCAGTATCTCTCGGGTAATCCACTCCAGATCGTGAACAGCAATTACTAGTTCGACTGTTGTTTCTGTGACCGCTCGTTTTGACTTTATTATCCGAGGATCAAATTCCAAAACTGCGGGATTGGAGCACTGGATCGTCACATCAATTTGGCCAGATTCTAAACCTGTTGATGTTTGTTGCTTGGAGTCAGAATTAGCTTTTCGATTTGTAAAAACAAGATTTTTAATTCTGTCTAATCTGAAGGTTCGCTCGGCAAGTGCTGCATGGCAATAGGCAACAACATAGCGAACGTCTTCACTAATTGTGATTTTCTTTGGTTCAATTACTCGAGTGGTGAATCTTCCAGTATTTCCGGCGGCATACTCAATTTCGACAGCCTCATCTTGATTTATAGCTTTGGCTAACGAAATAGCTATTTGATCAATAGATTCGCTATTTGATACTTCAAATGGAATTGCATTTACTCCAAAAGCCTTTTGAAGTTTTGCAATGAACTGTTCCAAAGCGGTTGTATCAACTACTCCTGGTAACTGAATTAGATAATGTAACCCACTTAAAATCTCAAGGCCGGTATTTAAATCGAATCGGATCGGACGATCTAAACCTTTAGCGTCGGCAACGAAAAGGCTCTCTTCGTCATACAAATCGATATCTACTAATTCCCCACCACCTTGACCAGGTCCAGTGAACGTCGCCACTTGAAGCAGATTGAGTAGATCTGTTTTCGAAACTTCAAAATGCTTTGCTACTTCATCAGCCGATGCCCCAGGATTTGCAGCAAGCCATGGCAAGACTTCAACCAATTTAGCCAAACTGTTCTTAATCATGAAAAAACTCCAGCTAAGAGAAGCTGAACTTCATCACGTAAATATTGCGGCGAAATTACTTTAACTTGGTCACAATTTTTTGCAATGATTCGCACTAAGTTATCTTGATCAATTTGCATGATCTCGACTAAATCAAATTGATCACCTGGAGTAATACTTGATGCTAATAATCGCAATTCCCCAGCCTGTTGATGCTTTACCTCAAGTCTTGCGTCGATCAGAGTTGCTAATTGTGCTTGCCAATTAGCAACTAGTTGAGCTGGTTGCAAATCATCTGGGGCACTCTCGATTGCATCTTCGGTACTTATGGAAACTTCTCCAACAATTCGGGAAATCTTGAAGATTCGTTGTTCTCCCTTTAATTGGTCAAAGCCAATTAAATATGAATTTCCATCACTTAAGAAAATACGCCAAGGAGCAATTAGGCGTTCATCCACTGAATTTGAATTCTTGCTGTAATAGGTGAACTCAACACACTTGCCAAGACTTTGGGCCTTAAGCACTTTCTCGAAGTGCTGGCTTTGTCTTGTTAAGTCAAGATGTATGTGGCTTTGGATCTGTGAATCATCACCCAGACGAAGCGCAGCATCGGCAAGGGCTGGACCTAATTGCGTGTGCGCCCAGGCAGAACTGGCCAAATTTAAGAGTGCTCGTTCGGTGCCAGTTAGCTTAAGTTCTGGTAACTGCCATTCATCTGGATCGATACTGTAGCCAAAAACATCATCATGGAATTTATCCAGTTGAACAGTTTTTACGGGTGCGCCAATGGTTTCTCTAAGCATCTTCTTGTCGCGTTCGAATGCCCGCTCAAATGCTTCATCACTTTTTCCAAAATATCCCGGAACGCGTTTGCGAATCTCTTCGCGTTCGATTGGTCTTTTGGCGTTGAGCAAGACAAAGAGCAGGTTTAACTCTCGCTCGGTCTTGCTATCTGACATTTCTTAGCCAACGCCTAAAAGATCGATAATAAAAACTAAAGTCTGACCAGAAAGTCGGTGACCACTTCCAGCTGGGCCATAAGCCAACTCTGGTGGAATTGTTAACTGACGTCGACCGCCAACTTTCATGCCAGGGATACCTTCTTGCCACCCAGCAATTAAGCCACGTAATGGAAATTCAATCGACTCACCACGATCCCATGAAGAATCGAATTGTTCACCTGATTCGAATTCAACTCCCACATAGTGAACAGTTACCTTGGCTCCTGCTGTGGCCTCATTACCCGTACCAACAACTAAATCTTTAATAACTAGTTCAGTTGGGGCTGGACCCTCTTGAAAATCTACTTCTGGTTTTTCCATGTTTTCCTCTATTCGAAATCGATTAAATCTACGACGAAAATTAAAGTCTCATTTGGTTCGATCCCGCTTCCAGCAGGAGGCATAGAACCGTAGGCGAGATCTCCAGGGATTACTAATACTCTTCGTCCACCGACTTGCATCCCGGTTAATCCTTGAGTCCAACCTGGAATGACTTGATCAAGTCCAAATTGGATTGGTTCTCCTCGGTCCCATGAAGAATCAAACTTCTGACCACTTGTTAAACCAACGCCAATGTAGTGAGCAAGCACTGTTGAAGTTGGTTTAACAGATTCACCGGTACCAAGTACCTGGTCACCAATTCCAAGTTCGGTCACAGGAGTAGCATCACTACTTATTTCAATAACAGGCTCTGCATCAAGGCTTCCTGTCACAGTGATCCCAGCAACTGTAATTGGATTAAGCGGTCCAGCAACCGTGATGGCTTGACCAGGCGTTGCTTCTACTGATGTCTGCGATGAGCTCTGGCCTGCACAGGCAGTTAAAACCAGTGCAGTTGAAATGACAATGGATACTTTTGAAAACATTATTAGAGCCTATCTATTGGAACTTAAATTTTGATGATCCGACATTACATCGCGTCAATCAGTCGCTGAACTCTTTCATCAGTGTTGGCAAATGGATCTTTACATAAAACTGTGCGTTGAGTCTGATCGTTCATTTTCAGATGAACCCAGTCAACAGAAATGTCTTTATTCTTACTCTGTGCAGCAGAGATAAAGTCGCCTCGAAGTTTAGCTCTGGTCGTCTGAGGCGGAACGGTTTTGGCTTCCATCACTTCTTCATCTGTTGAAATTCGGTTAGCCATTCCTTTGCGTTCAAGTAAGTAAAAAAGACCTCGGTTTTGCGTGATGTCGTGATACATCAAATCAAGTTGAGCGATCCTTGGGCTATCTAATTCCAAACCATGCTTTTGCATGTAACCATCGAGCAAATTCTTCTTGATTGCCCAATCAATATCTCGGTCGATTAATTTGTAATTGGAAGTCTCAATAGCTATCAGTGTTCGTTCCCAGAGTTCCAATGCTTGTTTTTCAAGATCTGTCAGGTCATGATCGGCACTAAATTCTTTAGCTA
>JBDLPR010000051.1:0-14076 GCA_039800985.1 Actinomycetota bacterium
CAAACGATAGATGGAAAATCCAAGTACTTTTGTGAAAGTACTGCAAATAAAGGCTTACGCCGGCATGTCTTCTAACAAGTCAGTTACTAATGCAGCAATTGGTGAACGTTCACTTCTAGTAAGTGTGACATGGGCAAATAGTGGGTGGCCTTTTAGTTTTTCAACAACCGCAACGACTCCATCATGACGACCGACGCGTAAATTATCGCGCTGGGCAACATCGTGTGTAAGTACTACGCGACTATCTTTACCAATGCGCGACAAGACAGTTAACAAAACGTTGCGCTCAAGTGATTGTGCTTCGTCAACAATTACAAATGCATCATGTAGTGAGCGGCCACGAATATGTGTTAGCGGCAAGACTTCAAGCATTCCGCGATCCATGATTTCTTCAACTACATCAGGTGTGGTGACAGCAGATAAAGTATCAAAAACCGCCTGAGCCCAAGGTGACATCTTTTCACCTTCGCTACCTGGCAAGTATCCAAGTTCTTGACCGCCAACTGCATAAAGCGGACGGAAGATCATTACTTTGCGATGTTGGCGGCGTTCCATAACAGCTTCTAATCCAGCACAAAGAGCTAGTGCACTCTTACCGGTTCCGGCTCTACCGCCAAGAGAAACAATGCCAATTTCTGGATCAAGTAATAGATCCAATGCAATCCGTTGTTCAGCACTTCTGCCGTGAATACCAAATGCTTCACGATCTCCTCGTACAAGTTTTAGTTGTTTGTCAGCTGTCACGCGTGCAAGTGCACTTCCACGTTCACTTGATAAGACAACACCGGTATTGCATGGAAGCTCACGTGCTTCTTCATTGTCAATAATGTCGATGTCATATAGCTCATCTATATCGCTTGCAGACACTTGAATTTCAGTAAACCCAGTCCAACCACTGGATGGCACTGTTTCAGCTCTGTACTCTTCTGCTTCCAAACCAACTGCAGATGCTTTAACGCGAAGTGGGAGATCTTTACTTACTAAAACAACAGTGCAACCTTCATTAGCTAAGTTTTTAGCAACTGAAAGAATTCTGGTGTCGTTGTCGCCCAAGCGAAAACCTGCTGGAAGTGATTCTGGGTCTGTGTGATTAAGTTCAACCCGAATCGTTCCACCTTGAGTGCCGATTTCAAGTGGTGCATCTAAACGACCATGCTTGATTCGAAGATCATCCAGTGAACGAAGTGCACTTCTGGCAAAGTAGCCAAGTTCTGGATGTGTTCGCTTACTTTCAAGTTCAGTAATTACTACAACTGGAATTACAACTTCGTGTTCGGCGAATCTAAATAAGGCTCCCGGATCCGATAACAGCACGCTGGTGTCTAAGACATAAGTTCGTCTATTTGAATCGGATACGCTCACGCAAGGCACCCCAAGTTTCAGTTGTCCTTAAGGGACAGGACCTTCCCCTGTCCTGATAATTGAAAACATATGGCAACGCCGAATTGGCGCTTGTTAGCCACGCCGTAGCGATTGTTAACAAATAATGAACTATTCGTTTGCGGTTTTTTAAGTCAACTATTGTTACCTGTGTGGGAAAAATTCGCACCGCTCTTGGCGAGATGGCCTATGAGTTATATGGTCATCGCGTTCAGGCTGCTCTGCCAGAGACAGAACTTCCCAAGCATGTTGGCGTAATCCTGGATGGCAATCGTCGCTGGGCAGCAAACCAAGGATCTGACACCGCTCATGGTCACAGAGTTGGCGGCGAAAAAATTGCTGAGTTCTTGGGTTGGTGTGAGGAACTTGGAATTGAAGTTGTAACCCTATGGCTTCTTTCAACTGACAACTTAACTCGTGACCAAAAAGAGCTCTCATCTTTACTTTCAATCATTCAGGAAACTATTCAGGACTTAGCAAACACAAAACGTTGGCGGATAAATCCAGTTGGTGCCTTGGATCTTCTTCCTGAATCCATGGCAAATTCATTGCGAAATGTTCAAAGCAGTACCGAAAACAATTCAGGAATTTTAGTAAATGTGGCAATTGGATACGGCGGCCGCCAGGAAGTTGTTGATGCCGTTAAATCATTACTGCAAGAACATGCCACGGCTGGATCCTCGCTTGAAGCGTTGGCTGAAATTATTGATATCGAACATATTGCTGACCACTTATATACAAAGGGTCAGCCTGATCCAGATTTAGTTATTCGCACATCGGGCGAGCAAAGACTAAGTGGATTTTTACTTTGGCAAAGTGCACATTCTGAGTTTTATTTCGAAGAGGCTTACTGGCCTAATTTCCGCAAAATTGATTTCTTGCGTGCACTTCGCTCATATGCAGCCCGACATCGTCGTTTTGGATCTTGATGTACATACCAAAGCAATTTGAAGTCTCCGAATATTCTCAAATAAAAGAATTTGTGGAGCATTTTGCCGCTGCTGATTTTGTAACTATTGATGAAACGGGTCAGCCGCTTTCTACGCTTTTGCCTGTTATTTGGGTTGAGGACGGCTCTGAATATGGCCAACTCATTATGCACATCTCTCGCGGAAATCAACAGTGGAAATCAATCATCCCAAACCAAAAAGCTTTGGCGATAGTTCACGGTGTTCAGGCGTACATCACGCCTAATAGTTACGTAACAAAATTAGAAAGTGGAAAAGTCGTACCGACTTGGAATTACACATCCGTTCACATTTCAGGGAATGTCACTTTAACTGAGGATGAAACTGAGCTATTAGAAATGGTTCAACTACTAACTGATCATCATGAAAAGGCTGAGCCAAAGCCCTGGAATGTATCTGATGCTCCCGATGACTACATCGCCTCCCAACTTAGAGCAATCATTGGAATCACCATGAACATAGAAAAAGTTGAAGCAAAAGCTAAGTTAAATCAGAACCGGCCTGAATCTGATAGAGCTGGAGTAATTAAGACTTTGTCAGCAAGTAAAAAATTTGGTGACCAACAAATTGCTCAGTTAATGACTACTGATAACGAAAAACCGAATCGACTTATTTAAGACATCCATCTGGCCGACCTGATTTTCGACCCCACAATCGCCTACCGGTAATTTCGCAACTTCAATTGTCACTACTAAAACTCTCCTGGTCTAAAACCTAAGTTCTAAACCAAGGTAGGTCTTACTTCTAAACCGCACCGTGCTCAGCGACCAAGAGTCGCTTTACGTGGACCGTTTTGCCTGCAGCTGGCTTCGGCTTGCTAGACAAATAATCTTCGAAGAATTACTTGTTTAACGCAATCACGGACCCAGATGGATGCCTTAGGACTAAGTTAATGCATTTTTCCTGCACTGCATAATGCAACTGCGGTAACGGATTTAGCACCAACAAGTTTTAATGTCTTGGCCGCCGAACTCATGGTTGAACCAGTAGTAATCACATCATCTATCAGAATTACGTCGCCATTAATTTTTCGCAGAGCCCCAAATGCATCTTCTAAATTGTTAATGCGGTCTTCATAGGAAAGCCCGACTTGATCGGAAACACTTTTAATTAATTTAAGATTGGGCATTACAAGAAATTTGCGATCAAGTAGTTGAACCTGCTTAGTAATGTTCAAGATGGTGTCGACTTGGCGAAGTTTGATTTTTTCTTGACTACTTGGAATTGGAACTAGGGTCAATTGATCAACCTTTGTTAAACAGTTACAAATAAGTATTTCTGCTAATCCCCTGGCTAGATGAATTTCACCGGATTTATAGGCAATGACTTTGTCTCTAAGCCAACCTTCATAATGATGCGCCGTGATTACTAGATCAACATTTGGAATCTGGCGACTAGTTTGTACCTTTAAATTCGCTAAGCATCGACCGCAAATCCACTCACCTAATTGATTGCACCCTAAACAATTGGGTGTGAAAAGTAAATCTCTTATTAGGACCGCCATTTGAAGTGTTTACGCAAGAAGTGCAAAATTTCAGATTAAAGTTTTGCACCTGCGAATAACTAGGCGCTGTGGATTACTTACTTAAGTATGGTGAAGACCCAGATACAAAATCAGACCAGCTTGTGCCGGTTTGCTTGGCAATTGTTGATTTAGCACCACTTGTTGTCCCGACATAAATTTGTTTAGCAAGGGAACTTGCAATTGATTGGGCATTAAGCGGAGCTGAAACGGATGTATTCGCACCGGTTGAAAGATCAATGTCAAAAATTAAATTTCCACCACTTTGGTCACTACCTAAAACGGCAAGTGAAGTAGGTGAATGCCAAACTAAATCTTTAACAGAAGTTATGTTTCGTTCCAGTAGGTGAAGCCCAACGATTCTTGTACTCTCTGGACTCTTAGCAATGGCTCCACCTAACAGGTAATCAGTTGATCCATTTGAAATAACGATTGCGATTCTCACGCCATCTTTTGCAATTGCAATTCTTTTAACTTGAGTTACTAACCCATAATTTGTTGTTTCAAATCCAACGGCACGGATTTGTCCTTTTGAGTTGTATTCGAAAATTCCAACTCCATAGTCCGCAAAAAATACACTTCCCAACTGATCCCAAGCTGGCTTGGTTACCGAATCGCCTGTTGCAATTACTTTAAGTTCTCCGCCACGACCAGTACTCAATAGAACTTGTTTTCCATCACTTGAAACAGCTGCTGTACTGCCTCCATCAATGGCACCTTTTGCCTGGCCAATTTCAACTTTTGAGTTTGGGTTGGTCTGCGTAACTAAAGTTTCGGTTCCATCTAAACCAAGGGCGAAAACTTGTCCTCCTCTAACAAAGTGAACGAGTTCTTCGCCATCAAATTGCTTTGGATTGAAACTTTCCCAATCGCTGGTTCGTTGAATTTCTGATATTCCAGAAGGAGCAAAAGGTTGCCCCGATACTTTAATTTCAACTGAGCTCACATTTGGAAGCGAACTAAGTGTCCAAACAATCTGAGCACACATTTGAGCCCTTGTGGCTTGATCAGCACTGAGTACTTGTTCGGTTAAGTCAACGGTTGCTACACCTTGATCAACCGGTACCGAGTCATAACTTAATTTTGTTCCGGTTGGGAAAGCACTAACTGTTGCAAACGCCAAACTATTTGACTGACCATCTAAAAGTGCGCGAATTAGCGCTGTTGCTGATCCAGTCACAGATTGTGGAAACAAAACGGTATCTGCCACAAGATTCTTACGATCTGGACTTAAGAAATAAACCGGATAGCCATTGAAACTTCGGTCTACGTCATTTGCGGTTAGCAAAATTCCATCGGCTAATTGCTTAATCCGCCACTCGCCTTGTTCATTCTTGGCCAAAGTGAAATTTATTGTTTGCTGTGTTCCATTGGGAGCGATCTCAAGGTATCCACTTGGATCAACTACACCAAATTTTGAAATTCTTGTCGTGGCGACATCGCCAGCAACAGTAAAGTCAAGAACAGCGGATTCATAAATTGTTATGCCAGCATTTGGTCGCCAGATTGAAGCGGTCTCCGGCAATAAATATTGTTTAGCCACCAAATATTCAGCACGTGAATCCGCTAGGGCTGCAAGGAAGCCATTAACAATTTGGGCTTGATCCATTCCAGCAACAGGAGGTCGACCAATTACTTGGATGAATTGATCTGATGTATTCGAATTAATTTCAGTTCCATATTTAATGGGTGCTGAACTTGGAATACCTGAGCAAGCACTCACGATTAGAGCTGATGCAACTAAAGTCAGAATCCGCTTCATTTTGGACCTGCTTTGATTGGAGCAATTTCAAAATCAATTTCATGGCGAATTGGCAGCGTTAGTACGAAATGTGCACCTTTATTCGGTGCTGCCCAAACTGTAATTTCTCCCTTATGAAGTTTTGCATCTTCAACAGAAATTGAAAGACCTAAGCCAGTGCCACCTAAGGTGCGCTTCCTGGCTGGATCAGCGCGCCAGAAACGATCAAATACTCGGTCCAGATCTTCTGGCGTCATACCTTGACCAAAATCCCTAACCCCAACACTGATGGCTGCATCGTTGGATTTGAGTGTGACTTCAATTTGTTTTTCGTCGGCATGCTCGATTGCATTCACTAATAGATTGCGAATAATTCGACTGATTCGCCTTGGGTCACCTTCAACAAAGTTTGTCGTATCCGATTGAAAGAGGACGATATTCGTGCTGTGTTTCTTAGCTATTTCACTTGCTGCCTGAATTTCGGTTGAAACTAATTCAGATAAATCAAAAGGTGAAACATCCAGCAAAGTTGCCCCGGCATCAATTTTGCTCATTTCAAGAAGGTCACTTAACAAAAGGTCGAATCGATCTACCTGGTTTCGAAGTAATTCAGCAGATCTAGCAACTTCTGGATCTAGTTGAGTTCTAGAGTCATAAATCATTTCACTTGCCATGCGAACTGTAGTTAATGGAGTTCTTAACTCATGAGAAACATCTGATACGAATTGTTGTTGCAGTGTAGAAAGATGTTTAAGGCGGTTAATCTGACTTTTTAAACTTTCTGCCATGTCATTAAATGATGTTGCCAAGCGGGCTAAGTCATCATCACCACGAACCGTTAGACGCCTATTTAAATCACCACTTGCCAGCTCTCCTGCAACTTGCGCAGCTTCGCGAATGGGATCAGTCACGCGACTAGTAACAAACCAGGCCAAAATTCCTAGCCCAAACAACAGTGCAATGCCGGTTACACCAACGCCGCCACGAACAAGTGAAATTGTTTGTTGTTCAGCACTTAAAGGAAATAGTAAATAAAGCTCGTAAGCTCCCACGCGAGGAATGGTTACGGTTGAGCCAACAACAATTCCTTTTTGATTTTCACCATCGTCGTAAGTTAATACGCTGTAAGTCCAAGCTTGTTTTCCTGAATCTCTGACTGCTGTTCGCAAAGAAGTTGGAATTGAGTTCTCATTAACAAGTCGAGTACCGCGTTCTGGCATTCCTGAAAGTTCTGGATTTGCTAGCAGTAATGCATCAAATGAACCCGTTGAACCAGCTCGGACTGCTAGAGCTGTTATAGCGGAGTCAACTATTCGAGTTACATTTGGTGAACCGATTCCTGTATCTGAAGCGTTTAAGAGCCTTTGAACTTCTAGTTGAGCAGCAGTTGCCTCAGTTAGCACGCTAGTTTCTTTTGCCGACAGCAATCCAGTTGTTACTCGCTGCAAAAGTAGTGCTCCAAGTGCACCGAGTACAACAGAAGAAAGTACGACGGTGATTGAAACCAGTCGAAGGCGCAAATTGCGCCGCCAAATTTTTGGAAATTGCAGACGGGTAGTTTCTACACTCACGAACTAGACAGTTCCTGCTTTGTAACCAACGCCGCGAACCGTAAGAACAATTTCTGGTCGTTCTGGATCCTTTTCAACTTTTGCTCTAAGGCGCTGCACGTGCACATTAACTAAACGAGTGTCAGCTGAATGTTGATACTCCCATACCTCTTGCAGTAATACTTCACGTGTAAATACCTGCCACGGACGTTTGGCAAGAGTCGCCAACAACTTAAATTCAAGAACGGTAAGTGGAAGTATTTCGTTATCTCTGCGCACAACGTGTCCGGCAACGTCAATTACTAAATCGCCAATTTTTAGTTCCTGATTGGAAGGAGTTTCAACTTTGCGAAGCCTTGCCCTCACTCTGGCAATTAATTCTTTATTTTTAATAGGTTTGACGATGTAATCATCAGCGCCTGATTCAAGTCCAGTCACAATATCTTGAGAATCACTTCTGGCGGTAAGCATCACTATTGGAACTCCGCTTTCCAAGCGAATTGCACGACAAATATCAATACCGTCACGGCCAGGCAACATTAGGTCAAGTAAAACAAGATCTGGATTGCACTTATGAAAGGCATCGAGTGCTTTTGCTCCGTCAGCACAGAAGTAAGGCTCAAAACCTTCAGCGCGCAAAACGATTCCTAAAATTTCGGAAATCGCTTGGTCGTCATCAACGACCAGAATGCGTGCAACCACCCCAGAGACCTTTCAATATCTAGAAGAAATTTACCCTTAAATCCCAACAATGGGTATCTCGTTATAAAGCAGGCTACAAATCAGGGCAGATTTGGCAGATACGCTATTCAAGTGAACATTCGCGGATTAGTTGAACGCTTTAGCCAAGAGATAAGCAAGTTTGGCGTTGTCGGCATTTTTGCATACGTAATCGACCTCTCCGTATTCAATTTTTTACGCTTTGCTGATGGCCAAGGTATTTTGCACGATAAGCCACTTACCGCAAAAGTTGTCAGCGTAGTTTTTGCAACCACTTTCGCCTACTTTGGTAACCGACACTGGACATTTAATCAACGTTCGCGCAGTTCATTTAAACGTGAGTACACCTTATTTATAGGTATCAATGCCATTGGAATGGTTATTGCTCTTTCTTGCCTTTGGGTTAGCCATTATCTACTTGGTTTTCAAAGCGCTTTAGCTGACAACATCAGCGCTAATGGTGTCGGTTTAGTTCTAGGAACCATGTTTAGATTCTGGGCATATCACAATTGGGTTTTCCCAGAAGAAACCGTATTGCCAATCGATTAAATCTTGTTACCTGGTCTCAAGTAAATTTTGAAAATAGCTGGGTTCATTGAATAAATTTCAAGTCGTCCACCATCGATATTCAACTGATCTCTAGCCCAAGCAAGACCAATTCCATTTCCAGCAGTGGTTGCCCCGTAGGTCATTAATTTTTCTTGAATTGATTTAGAAATCCCTGGACCTTGATCCGAAATTTGAATAACTGCCCAACTGTCTTCCATAAATAACTTAATCTCGGTTTTTCCAGCTCCATGATTTAGTGAATTATCAACTAAAACTTCTATAACTGCTTGTTCTATTTCAGCAGAACCAATTGCATAAACCCTGGCCGTCTGCTTGAAATCAATTTGACGATTTTGCAATTCAAATCTTGGATCCCAGTGCCTGACAATACTTTCAACCATCTGCGTTAAATCAATTTCGGTAACTTCATGATTTAGCGAAATTCTCCAAGTATCGAGAATGTTTTCAATCAGTAGCCTTAAGCGCGAAACCTCGCTCAAGGCCGATTGCGAAATCTCAATTAAGTTTTGGTCATTCGTACTATGAATAATTTCATCTAAATGAAGTGTTAAAGCAGTTAACGGACTTTTTATTAGATGTGCTAATTGAGCCCCAGATTGAAAACTTTCATTGAAATCTTCATAGCTTTTCATTCAACATCAAACCGAAACCCCAGTCCCCGAACAGTTTGAAGTTGACTTGCGCCAGGACCGAGTTTTTTGCGCAATGAAGAAATATGCATATCTAAATTTTTGCTTGGACCATGCCATGATGTTGCCCATACGTCTTTAATAATTTGTGATCGTCGACACATGCTGCCGCTTTTTTGCATTAAGTAATCAAGCACTCGAAATTCGGTGGCGGTTAGCACAATTTGCTCGCCAGCTACAAAGCATTTTCTTGATTTATGGTCCAGCGTTACTTTCCCTATAACTAATTGGTCTTTGTCAGTATTGATGGTTCTTCTAAATACTGCCGCGATCCGCGCTAAAAGTTCCAAGCGGGAAAAAGGCTTAATCAAGTAGTCATCGGCACCAATTTTTAAGCCGTGCACAACTTCAGATTTATCGGTGCAAGCAGTCATCATGATGATCGGAAAATTAAGGCCTTCACTTCGCAGATTTTCACAAACACCAAACCCGTTTAAACCCGGCAAACCGATATCAAGTAAAAGCAGATCAGGTGGTTCAACTTTGGCTTTATTTAACGCTGCTAATCCATCTGCAGCATGTGTAACCACAAATCCTTCATTAGATAATGCTCGACTTAGTGGAGCAACTAAAGGAATATCATCTTCAACTAACAACACCCGAACCATATCTGAAGATTAGTCCTGAGAAACCTCTAGATGCTCAATATCTCCGACTGTGATTTGGTAAAGGTTTTCTAAATTTTTGACTTTGAGGGCACCTGTGTCATCAATACCAATTGCCTTACCGATTATTTGAGTCCCACTAAAATTTGTGACTTTGATCTCTTTGCCAATTGTTGAACAGGCTTGAACGTATTCCTGTTGCCAATCAGTACCAAAACCCTGAAGAGTTTTAAGTTCATTGAGAATTGCAACAATTAAATCAATGCGATCTAAAGTGAAACCTTCGATAGTAAGTGAGGTTGCCTGAGGAACTGGCAGCTCACCCTGAGTTAAATCTACGTTCAGGCCAATTCCGATCACAAGCTTGTCTTGGATCATTTGCACCAAAATGCCACCAAGCTTCTTAATCCCTTGGTTATCGATCACGATGTCATTTGGCCACTTGAGATTAGCTGGGACTTCAAACTTATTTAGCGCACGTCTTGCGGCCAGACCAACAATTAGTGGAATAACTGATGGCTCGACCAAAAAGTCAGAAGCTGGCAATCCAAGTGACATTGCAATTCCACTTCCAGCAGGAGTACTCCACTTTCGATCTAATCGACCGCGACCCATAGTTTGTTCATCAGCGAAAACCAACAAGCCAGATCCGGCATGTACTTCAGCAAGGTTTTCAATAACAACTTCATTGGTAGATGTAACTTGAGTAAAACCCATAGGTTTTAACCAACCCAGTTGAGATACTTCAGATTCCAGCCTTGCAATATCAAGGATTCTGGTTATTCCTTTATCCTGATTACTGTCCACATCGCTAGGGTAGGCGAAGAGGACTTCGGAGGGTCTAGTGGGCACCAATAAATCAATTGACATCCATACGACGGCTGGAAAGATTGCCGATCTAAAAGATCGTCGCGAGCAATCACTAAATCGCCGCAAAGAATCAATTGATAAACAGCACGCTAAAGGCAAATTAACTGCGTGGGAACGCGTTCACAAGCTTCTTGATGAAGGTTCATTTCAACAATTAGACGGTCTAGCTCGTCACCGATCACACAACTTTGGAATGCAAAAGTCCCGCCCATATGGCGATGGAGTTGTAACAGGTTACGGAACCATTGATGGCAGACCAGTTTGTATTTTCGCTCAAGACTTCACAGTTCTTGGCGGATCACTTGGTGAAGTTTTTGGTGAAAAAATTTGTAAAGTTATGGATCTTGCCATCAAAACAGGCGTTCCTTTAATTGGTCTTAATGACTCAGGTGGCGCTCGCATTCAGGAGGGTGTTGTTTCACTTGGCCTTTATGCAGAAATTTTCAAACGTAACACTCACGCATCTGGTGTGATCCCACAGATTTCCTTAATCCTTGGCCCAAGTGCTGGTGGTGCGGTTTACTCCCCCGCGTTAACTGACTTTATTGTGATGGTAGATAAAACTTCACACATGTTCATTACTGGCCCGGATGTAATTAAAACTGTTACTGGCGAAGAAGTTGAATTCGAAGAATTAGGTGGCGCTCGCACTCACAGCACTAAATCTGGTGTGGCTCACTACATGGCATCTGATGAAGATGACGCCATGGATTACGTGAAGACTTTGCTTAGTTACTTGCCAAGTAACAACATGGATGAAGTCCCAACAATTGATGTTGATTCCAACATGGAAATCACTGAGCATGACCGTGAAATGGATACTTTGATTCCAGATTCACCTAACCAGCCTTATGACATGCACAAAGTCATCGAGAACATGCTTGATGAAGGTGACTTCCTAGAAACTCAAAGTTTGTTCGCACCGAACATCATCACAGGTTTTGGTCGCGTTGATGGTCATCCAGTTGGCGTAGTTGCAAATCAACCAATGCAATTTGCCGGAACTCTTGACATCGATGCTTCTGAAAAAGCAGCACGTTTTGTTCGCACTTGCGATGCATTCAATATTCCAGTCTTAACATTCGTTGACGTCCCTGGCTTCTTGCCTGGTACTGACCAGGAATGGCAAGGCATTATTCGCCGCGGTGCAAAACTTCTTTATGCCTATGCTGAAGCAACAGTTCCATTAATCACAGTCATTACCCGTAAAGCATATGGCGGCGCTTATGACGTGATGGGTTCTAAGCACCTTGGCGCTGACTTAAATCTTGCTTGGCCAAGTGCCCAGATTGCAGTTATGGGTGCGTCTGGCGCCGTTAACATTCTTTACCGCAAAGAAATTGCAGAAGCTGCTGATCCAGAAGCAGAGCGCGCACGTTTGATGACTGAATATGATGACAAGTTTGCAAATCCTTACGTAGCCGCTGAACGTGGTTACGTTGATCGCGTCATCTATCCACACGAAACTCGCGTGATGATTATTCGCGGTTTACGTGCACTTCGCGGAAAGCGTCAAACATTACCGCCTAAGAAACATGGAAATATTCCGTTATGACGCAATATCAGCCAACTGCTGAATTTCACGTCGTCAAAGGTGAACCAACTGCTGAGGAATTGGCAGCAATCGTTGTAGTTCTTCGTCATCAAGCGCACCATCAAGATGAGATTGATCGCATCAAACCTGAGTGGAATGCACCACACCGTAATGTTCGTCGGCATTTTGAACATGGCCCAGCTATGTGGCGTCGTTCAGCCTTACCTCATTAATTGAAACAGTATGAATCGAAAAGTACTTTTAGCATCTGCTTCCAGTTCTCGTTATCGGTTATTAACTGATGGTGGCATAAATCCGTTTGTTCAAGTAAGTGCAGTGGATGAGGACTTGCTTGCATCTGAACTTGGACCAGTTCCAACATCGCAACTTGTTGAGCATTTAGCGATCGCTAAAGGTAAAGCTGTTGTTTCAGATATCACTGTAACTAGTGAACGAAATTTGATTGTGATAGCCGCTGATTCAATGTTGGAATTTGATGGCATCGCTTATGGCAAACCTGGAACACCAGAGAAGGCAAAAGAACGTTGGCAAGCAATGCGCGGAAAGTCTGGCTACCTATACAGCGGACATTGGATCTGTGATTTGGTTACCGGCCAAGAAAGATCTGGTGTTGCTGGAGCCCACATTCACTTTTCAGATGTCAGTGATGCTGAAATCGAAAAGTATGTTGCAAGCGGTGAACCATTAAATGTTGCAGGTGGCTTTACACATGAAGGTCGAAGCGCAGCTTTTCTAGATTCAATCGATGGTGACGTGGCTGCAGTTGCTGGAATGTCAATGAGATTAATCCGAGAACTAACCGCGCAAATGGGTATTTCTTGGACTGAAATTTGGGATAACTAGCCACTTTTATCCGCAATAATCTTGGGCGCAATAGACTTACCAAGCAGGATTAATCCATTAATCAGTTAATGACAGGAGTCCAACGGTGGGTGACCGAAAGATTAAATCGGTATTAATTGCTAACCGCGGCGAAATTGCAATTCGTGTTGCTAGGGCTTGTAAAGATTCTGGAATCAAAAGTATCGCCGTCTATGCTGAACCAGATCGTGAAGCGCTTCATGTCAAAGCAGCCGACGAGGCTTTCGCCCTAGGTGGCAGCACTGCTGCTGAAAGTTACCTGGTAATCGACAAAATTATCGAAGCTGCAAAAAAATCTGGTGCAAATGCAGTTCACCCTGGATATGGGTTCCTTTCCGAAAATGCTGATTTTGCTCAGGCTGTCATTGATGCCGGATTAATTTGGATTGGTCCCCCACCTGCTGCGATTCGCGATCTTGGCGACAAGGTTTCTGCCCGCCACATTGCTGCTAAAGCTGGCGCCCCTCAGGTTAAGGGAACTGCTGACCCAGTTAAGGACAGCAAAGAAGTTGTTGCTTTCGCTAAAGAAAATGGATTGCCAATTGCGATCAAAGCAGCTTTCGGTGGTGGCGGTCGTGGCCTAAAAGTTGCCCGCACCCTTGAAGAAATTCCTGAACTTTATGAATCTGCTGTTCGCGAAGCAGTTGCGGCGTTTGGCCGCGGTGAATGTTTCGTTGAGCGCTACCTGGATAACCCACGCCACGTTGAAACTCAGTGTTTAGCTGATGAACATGGAAATGTGGTTATCGTTTCAACCCGTGACTGTTCACTACAGCGTCGTCACCAAAAACTTGTTGAAGAAGCCCCTGCACCATTCTTATCTGATGCCCAGCGCGATGAACTTTATTCATCAAGCAAGGCAATCATGAAGGAAGCTGGCTATGTTGGCGCTGGAACTTGTGAGTTCTTAATTGGTCTTGATGGCACAATTTCATTCCTTGAAGTTAATACCCGCCTTCAAGTTGAACACCCAGTCAGCGAAGAAGTAACTGGCATTGATCTAGTGCGCGAACAATTCCGCATCGCCCAAGGTGAAAAACTTGGC
>JBDLPR010000052.1:0-2570 GCA_039800985.1 Actinomycetota bacterium
TTGAAGTATTTCTTTTCCTACATAGATAGCTGGCGAGAACCACCAACGGCAGCACTTGCTGGTGGCTCAATAACTCATGATGTGATTGAACGTTTATACCGATTACCAAATGAAGAGCGAACCTTGCCAAAAGCAATGGAAATTTTGCGTGAGTATGGTCCAAAGTTTTTGCAGCAATCTGAATACAAAAAATTTGCTGATGACATGCAGATGAAGCAATCTGTTAAAGATGCAATAGAAGGCTTATTCAAGGTCGAGGATCCAACAAATCTTGAAGTTAAACCTGAACATTTGGAAATGGAATTAAGCGTTGATATCAACGGTGTTAATTTTTTTGGCAAAGTCGATCGCTTTACTCAAGATGGTGTTAACCGCGTAACTGACTACAAAACTGGTAAAGGCCCAGGAAAATTTGTTGATGGAAAATTAGCCCAACCGTATTTATATGCCCTTGGCTACAAAGCTCAATATGACATTGATGTTGATGAAGTAGAACTGATCTTCCTAAATGCACATGAAGTTGTTCGTCGTCCCGCAGATTGGGGACTGGTCACAAAAGTTGGTGAAGAGTTAGCAGTAATGCGCGCTGACAGTGAATCTAGTTTGAGTAATTCCGCTTGGGATGCAAAAGTTTCTAAACTTTGCGATTACTGCGCCTTCCAAGAAGTGTGCGCTGCGCGCAATCCGGATGCGCCACAACCAGGAAGTGAAGCAGCTGCTGCCAAACTCACTGCAGCGGGTCTACTTCACAAATAATTACTTAGTTAAGCCGGCTTTAAACACAGACAAGAACAAATCAACATCTTCTTGATTAAGTACCATCGGCGGTTTGATTTTTAGCACGTTATTTGCTGGACCATCACTTGATAAGAAAACACCTTCGACCTTGGCGTATTCGATCAAATCAGCGGTTAGTTGTGTTGCTGGCTCTTGTGTTGATTGATCAAGTACCAGTTCAACACCAATAAACAAACCACTACCGCGAACATCACCAATTACTGGAATCGATTTAGAAATTTCGCGAACGCTATTCATTAAATAGGTACCCATCTTTTGGGCATTGGCCTGCAGTGACTGGTCAGCAACCACATCAAGCACAGCCTGACCAATCGCAGCTGAAACAGGATTACCACCAAAAGTGTTGAAGTATTCCATTCCAGTTAAGAATGATTGAGCGATTTCTGGTGTGGTCACAACAGCGGCTAACGGGTGTCCATTGCCAATCGGTTTACCGATAGTGACGATGTCAGGAACAACATCGTGTAACTCAAATCCCCAGAAGTGTTCACCAACTCGACCCATACCAATTTGAACTTCGTCCGCAATACATACACCGCCAGCTGCTCTGGTTTGTTGGTATGCAGATTTCAAAAATCCCGGAGCAAGAGTTATTTGTCCGGCAGTCGAAACGATTGACTCACTTATAAATGCACAGAGGGGTTGACCTAAATCGCCAAGTTGTTTTGTGAATTCTTGTGCGTATTTTGCACCTGCATCTTCACCGCGGTGAATTCCTTTGTAGCTATCAGGTGTTGGAACTACTCGAACAAAATCAGGTCGACCTTGACCACCTTTACCAAAGAATTTGTAAGGGCTTATGTCGATAATGCTTGTTATATGACCGTGATACGCATGATCTAAAACGATCATTCCTTTTGCTTTAGTGTGTGCTCTCGCTAGACGCAACGCTAAATCGTTTGCTTCAGAACCACTATTGACAAAGAAAACAACATTAAGTGGATCAGGAAAAGTACTTGCAAGAGCCCTGGCGTATTCGATGGCATTTTGATTTATGTAACGAGTATTTGTGTTTAGCGTTGCCATTTGCTTTTGGCCAGCAGCAACTACGCGTGGATGACTGTGTCCAACGTGGGCAACGTTATTAACTAGATCTAAATAAGGTTTACCTTTTGTGTCATAAAGATATGCGCCCTTGCCAGAAACAATCTCGATTGGATCTTTGAAATTTAGACTCAAGGCTCGAGACATTACGACCTGACGTTCATCAGTTAAGACATTCATTGGAAGTTTGGTGTGAGCATCGGTGCCTTCTGGCATACGCAAAACCAAATTTGGGTTTGGTGAGATGCTGCGCCAGACAGGTAACTCTAAAAGGGGAGCAACACCGTAAATATCAAGACCCATGCCACACAAATCGGTCAGCAACTGGAAATGCGTATGCGGTGGCCAGCCAACATTTTCATGTTCTTCACCCATAGTTGCAATCAAGTCACCAGCACTAATTTTTTTACCTAGGTGCAAATTTTCAAGTGATGGTCTTGATAGATGTCCGTACAAAGTGAAAAACGGAATTTCGGTATCAGTTTCATGACGCAGAATTATTACTGGACCGTAATCCAAATAGACATTGTTGTCATTGAAGTATTCAACGGTGCCATCAAGTGCTGCAAAAACTTGGGTTCCAGCCGGTGCGAATAGATCTACACCTAAATGAACCGATCTTCGTGATGGACTAGCAACAGAGAATGCTTCACCTTCATAGACCATTCGATTTTCGCAATAGTGACCGATTGCAAGATCAGCGCCAGCCTCATTCATGAGCGCAAAAA
>JBDLPR010000053.1:0-6943 GCA_039800985.1 Actinomycetota bacterium
TACAGACATCGTTGCTGACTTTAAAAAAGCTGGATCACCTGGTGGCCGCGCTGAACTATTACTTCGCTTGGCTAAATCAGGTGTGGTCTATGTTCCAAAATTTTATGATGTCGAGTATTTGCCAGATGGTCAGATTCGTCGCGTAACTGTGAATGAACAAGGTGTGCCATGGCGCGTTGCCAAGCACACTGTGATGGACCTTGATGAATGGCCATATCCAAAAGCACCGCTAGTTCCAATTGCTGAAAGCGTGCACGAGCGCATGAGCGTTGAAATTTTCCGTGGTTGCACCAGAGGCTGTCGTTTCTGCCAAGCAGGCATGATCACTCGTCCAGTTCGCGAACGTTCAATGACCACAATCGCCCAAATGGTTGAAAATGGTCTGCAGAAAACTGGTTATGAAGAAATTGGCCTGCTTTCACTTTCAAGTGCTGATCACAGCGAAATCGCTGAGATTTCAAAAGGCTTAGCTGATCGTTACGAGAACACTCAAACTGCACTTTCGCTTCCATCAACTCGTGTTGATGCATTCAACATTGATTTAGCGAATGAACTTTCCAGAAATGGTCGTCGTAGCGGATTAACTTTTGCCCCTGAAGGTGGCAGTGAGCGCATTCGCAAAGTGATCAACAAGCAGGTATCTGAAGAAGATTTGATTCGTACAGTTACCGCAGCCTTCGGTGCTGGCTGGCGCCAAGTAAAGCTTTATTTCATGTGTGGTCTGCCAACTGAACAAGATGAAGATGTTTTGCAGATTGCAAAGTTGGCTCATGAAGTAATAAAGGCAGGGCGTACTGCATCAGGTCGCAAAGACATTCGCTGCACAGTTTCAATCGGTGGTTTTGTACCAAAACCGCATACGCCATTCCAATGGGCAGCCCAACTTGATCACGAAACAACTGACAGTCGTCTATTTAAACTTCGTGATGCCATTCGCAATGACAAAGAGTTCGGTAAAGCCATTGGCGTTCGTTACCACGATGGCAAGCCAGGCATCGTTGAAGGTTTGTTATCTCGTGGTGATCGTCGAGTTGGCAAAGTTATTGAACAAGTTTGGCGCGATGGTGGCCGCTTTGATGGTTGGAGTGAACACTTCTCATTTGATCGCTGGATGAGCGCAGCCGAAGTTGCGCTAGCTGATGAACCAGTTGATGTTTCTTGGTACACAACTCGTGAACGCGAACTAGCTGAAGTATTGCCGTGGGATCACCTTGATTCTGGCTTGGACAAAGAATGGCTTTGGGAAGATTGGCAAGATTCACTCAGTGAAGTTGAAGTCGATGACTGTCGTTGGACACCGTGTTTTGATTGCGGCGTATGTGATCACATGGGAACTGAAATTCAAATTGGCCCAACAAACCAAGTTTTAATGCCGCTGCCAACTGTGCGCTCAGAGGTTGTCGTTAGTGGCGCGTGATCCAGGCCGCGAAGTAATCCACGCAGTTCAAAAACTTCGAGTTAAACATGCCAAGCGTGGGCCACTTAGATTCACTTCACATCGCGATTTTCAGCGGGCATTTGAGCGTGCATTAAGAAGAGCTGGCGTGCCGATGGCTTATAGCGCTGGCTTTTCACCACATCCAAAAATTTCTTATGCGAATGCGGCACCAACCGGTGTTGCCTCAGAAGCTGAATATGTTGAAATCGGCGTTGTTCAAAAGTGTGATCCAGAAAAAGTTCGTGAGATTTTGGACCGTGTTTTACCGCCAGGTTTAGATGTCATTGATGTTGTTGAAGCAACAACAGGTGATTTTGTGGCAAGGCTTGAAGCAAGTCACTGGAAAATTGAATTACCAGGTGTCAGCCTTGATCAATTAGATGGTGCATTTGCCAAATTCATGGGTGCAGGCGAAGTTCTAGTTGAGCGCATGACAAAGTCAGGTCTTCGCACTTTTGATGCCCGAAATGCCGTAATTCATGGGGTAACTGAGAGTGGCTCAGATTGTGCGATACTTCTTGTAGTCGTTTTGCATGGCGTGCCAGCAGTTCGACCAGACGATGTTCTAGCAGCTCTAACAAAAGTTGCGGATCTAAAAGTTGAAATCCCACCGCGGATTACCCGACTTGCACAAGGTCCACTACTTGAAGATGGCTGGTCAGTGGGCGATCCATTCGCCCTAGATCGAAGCCACTAACAAGTTTGTAGCTCGAATAATCGTCACTACATAGGCTTATGCGCTCGCCTAGCGAGCGTGGGTGATCGCTCACCAAATGCGTTAATCGCAATTTGATGAGTGCGATAGGAGAACGACTTATATGTCGGATCAGGAAACAACAAAACCAAAACGTCGTGCTGCCGGAAGACCTGCTGGTCCACCTGCAGATGTAACTACTGAAGGTAGCGAAACCAAAAAATCAAGTAAGAAGGCGCCGATTGCTGCGCCGGTTTTCCAAGCTGCGCCAGTTGAATCAATGCCAACTAAAAAAGGTGGCAACAAAAAACCACAGAAGAAGAATTCAGGCAAGGCCAAGGAAGAAACTGAATCAGTAGAAACTACTAAGTCAGATTCAGATTCTGGTGAAGAGCGTGGCTCACGTCGTAACCGAAATCGTCGCGGCAAAGGTAAGAACCGCGGTCCTAAGGCTGAAGGCACTGAAACTGAATCGGTTGAAAGTGAAGAGAGCGATTCAACTGAGGAATCTGGCGAAGAAGAAAACCAGGCTTCGTTAAAGCGCAGTCGTAAACGAAATCGCGATGGTCATGGTTCAGGTGATTCAAGTTCAACCAGAATCGATGCCAAGCGTCAGCGCCGCCGTGATGGTCGCGACCATGGTCGCCGCCGCGCACCAATCCTGACTGAATCAGAATTCTTGGCACGCCGCGAAAACGTTGAACGGGTAATGGTTGTTCGCCAGCAAGGTGAACGCACTCAAATTGCAGTCGTTGAAGATGGCACATTAGTTGAGCACTACATCAATCAATCAAGTAGTGGTTCATTAATCGGCAACGTTTATGTTGGCCGCGTGCAAAACGTGCTGCCAGGTATGGAAGCTGCCTTCGTTGATATCGGCAAGGGACGTAACGCAGTACTTTACGCAGGTGAAGTTAACTGGGATGCTGCTGGCCTTGATGGTCAACCAAAGCGAATTGAAACAGCACTTAAAACTGGTGACACAGTTGTCGTTCAGGTAACAAAAGATCCAGTTGGTCAAAAAGGTGCACGCCTAACCAGTCAGATCTCCTTACCTGGTCGCTTCTTGGTTTATGTTCCAAATAACCCAATGACTGGTATCTCTCGCAAACTTCCAGATCGTGAACGTTCACGTTTAAAGAGCATCTTGAAACAAGTTGTTCCAGAAAACGGTGGCGTAATTGTTCGAACTGCAGCCGAAGGTGCAAGCGAAGAAGAGCTAAAGAGCGACGTAGCACGCTTAATTGCGCAATGGGAAGACATTGATGCCAAGGCAAAGCAAGCTAGCCCGCCAACCATGTTGTATGCGGAACCAGATATTTCAATCAAAGTTGTTCGCGATATCTTCAGTGAAGATGTAAAGAAACTTGTGGTTTCAGGTGATGACGCTTGGGACACGGTTGAAAACTACGTTAAGTATGTAGCACCAGATCTGCTTGAGCGCGTTGAAAAATATGTCGGTTCAAAAGATGTTTTCGCTGAATACCGAATTGATGAACAGCTAGCAAAAGCCCTTGATCGCAAGGTTTACTTGCCATCAGGTGGCTCACTTGTGATCGACCGAACTGAAGCAATGACTGTGGTGGACGTTAACACCGGTAAATTCATCGGCCAGGGTGGCAACTTGGAACAGACCGTTACCAAGAACAACCTTGAAGCAGCTGAAGAAATTGTTCGCCAATTACGTCTTCGCGATATTGGTGGCATTATCGTGATCGACTTCATCGATATGGTTCTTGAAAGCAACCGCGATCAAGTTATCCGTCGACTTATTGAGTGTTTAAGCCGTGACCGCACTAAGCACCAAGTTGCAGAAGTTTCCTCACTTGGCTTAGTTCAAATGACGCGTAAGCGCATTGGTGCTGGACTTCTTGAAGTCTTCAGCGAGCCTTGCGATCACTGCAATGGTCGAGGCGTGGTTATCAATATGGATGGCCAAAAGGGCGGAAAGCACAAACACCGTAACCATGACCAAGTCCTTGAATATGGCCAGTTTGATACCCCATCTGCCAATGAATCTGATTCGGCAAAAACCCCTGAAAATAGTGATGATTCAGCGGGTGCCAATGAGTCAGCAGATTTGGCCTAAAAGGCAGGTAAACCTCAGTTTGACCCAAGGGCCACTTAATCCGTAACCTTATGAGGCTTACGTTTTAAGGGTTTTGGCCCAAAAGCAACAATAAGCAAAGATTTCCTAAAAAGAAGTGCAAGGAGTACTCGTGTACGCGATCGTTCGTGCTGGTGGCCGCCAGGAGAAAGTTGCCGTTGGCGACCTAATTAGCCTTGACCGCGTTGGTTCAAAGCCAGGCGAAACTTTTACTCTTCCAACTGTCATGATCGTTGACGGCGGAAAGATCAATTCAAAGGCAAGCAGCGTTGTTGTTACTGCTGAAGTGATTGATCACACCAAGGGTAAGAAGATTGAAATCCTTCGCTACAAGAACAAGACCGGTTACCGCCGCCGTGCAGGTCACCGCGCTGCACTAACTGAAGTTCAGATTATTTCAATTGGCGAAAACAAGATTGCTGCTAGCGACAAGATTGCTGCAAAGATTGGCAAGAAAGTTGCTAACAAAACTGCAAAGAAAACTGTTGCCGCACCAAAGGCTGAAAAGCCAGTTGCAGATGCTCCAGTAGCTGCAAAGAAAGCCCCAGCAAAGAAAGCCCCAGCTAAGAAAGCTGCTCCTGCAAAGAAGGCAGCCCCAGCAAAGAAAGCGCCTGCTAAAAAAGCAGCGCCTAAGAAGTAGTAGGTGAACTATGGCTCATAAAAAAGGTGCCTCCAGTACCCGCAACGGTCGCGATTCAAACTCACAGCGTTTAGGTGTGAAGCGTTTCGGTGGTCAACTAGTTAACGCTGGTGAAATCATCATTCGTCAACGTGGAACTCACTTCCACCCAGGCAACAATGTTGGCCGTGGTGGCGATGACACACTATTCGCACTTGCAGCTGGCGCGGTTGAATTCGGTTCACGTCGCGGCCGCCGCGTAATCAACGTAATTCCTGAATAAGAAAATTTCCGGAATCAACTAAAAGAAATAATTCGATTGGCGGGCCCACCTATAGGGCCCGCTTTTCTTTTGAAAGGAGTACTACATGACAACATTCGTAGATCGCGTAGTACTTCATGTTGCAGGTGGCGATGGTGGTCATGGCTGCGCTTCTGTTCACCGTGAAAAATTCAAACCACTAGGTGGACCTGATGGCGGCAACGGGGGCAAAGGTGGGGATGTTGTTCTAGTTGTTGAACCAGCTGTAACAACTTTGCTTGATTACCACCGCAGCCCACATCGCAGCGCGACTAATGGAAAGCCAGGACATGGCGATCATAAAAATGGTGCATTTGGTCCTGATCTAGAACTTCCAGTTCCTGAAGGAACTGTTGTTTCGTTAAGCGATGGAACAGTCCTTGCTGACTTAGTTGGCGCCGGAACAAGATACGTAATCGCCGAAGGTGGTCGCGGGGGACTAGGCAATGCCGCCCTAGCTTCAACTAGACGCCGTGCCCCAGGCTTTGCCCTTCTTGGTGAACCAGGTGTTACTCGAGATGTTGTTCTTGAATTAAAGACTGTTGCTGATGTTGGCCTGATTGGTTTTCCAAGTGCTGGTAAGTCTTCGCTGATTGCTGCCATGTCAGCTGCCCGACCAAAGATTGCTGATTACCCATTTACAACTTTGGAACCAAACCTAGGTGTAGTTCGCTCAGGTGACATGGTTTTCACCATGGCTGATGTGCCAGGATTAATTCCAGGTGCCAGTGAAGGCAAAGGTCTTGGACTTGAATTCCTTCGACATATTGAACGATGTGCGGCGCTTGTGCATGTACTCGATTGCGCAACTCTAGAGCCAGGTCGCGATCCAGTGGGCGACCTAGATGCAATCGAACACGAACTTGCCCAATATGGCGGCCTTGCTGATCGCCCGCGCATTGTTGTGTTAAATAAGGTCGACATTCCTGAAGGTCGCGACTTAGCTGAAATTGTTCTTCCAGATTTACACGCCCGCGGCTACCGAACCTTTTTAGTCTCGGCTGTTAGTCACGAAGGTTTACGAGAACTTGGTTTTGCTCTTGCCGAAATTGTTAAAGATGCTCGCCAAGCAGCAGTTCTAGCTGCCGAAAGTCGCCCACGTGTTTTGGTTAAACCAAAGTCAGTTGATGACACAGGTTTCACTGTTACCGTCGAAAATGCTGGTGACCACGTTCGCTACCGCATTCGCGGTGAACGCCCAGAGCGCTGGGTTCGCCAAACTGATTTCTCTAACGATGAAGCAGTTGGCTATTTAGCTGATCGTTTAGCGCGCGCTGGCATTGAAGTTGCCCTGGCTAAAGCTGGCGCAGTTGCTGGCAGTGAAGTTCTAATCGGTGGGCATGAGAATGCAGTCGTTTTTGACTGGCAACCAACCCTTGTTGAATTGCATCAAGGTCCACGTGGAACTGATGAACGCCTTATCGATAACAATCGTCCGGGTGCTGCTGAGCGTTTAGCTGCGCATCGTGAACGTCAGTATGGAACAGGCGAACCAATCGAATTAGATGATATTGATCTTGGCCAAGACGAACCAGAAGATTAATTGCCTGGCAGTTTCCACTGGCTGATTTCTTGCGTTCCACCCATTGCTAAATCGGCAGTAATTTTTCCAATTATTGGCACGAATTTGTAACCATGGCCAGAGCATGGTGAGCAAATTGTTATTGGACCGATTCGATCTAATACAAAATGTTCATCAGGTGTATTAGTAAAAACACAACTAATTGTTTTTGCAGTATCAATTTGCAATCCAGGAAACCATTGCTCAACGTATTCATTTTGGT
>JBDLPR010000054.1:0-19013 GCA_039800985.1 Actinomycetota bacterium
GTGCAAGTCACCCTTGCCTTGCTGATCAATAATTTCATCGAGTTGCTCGCGCATCAGGCGATCATAAGAAGGTCTTGCCACATCACGCAATACCCCAATTGGTGTATCTTGCAAAGTTTCTGGATGGGATAAACGACTTAACCCAAACGCCAGACTTGGATCTTGATGGTGAGCATCGTGTACAACAATCTTTGAATCATCAACATCGGCGACCATAGCCACTTGAAGTTCGCCAAGTTCATTGCGAACAACACATCGATCTTGGTTTGCGCCAAAAATAATTTTTTGACCATGCTCAAGGCGAATGGTGACATCATCACGAGTTTCTGAGTTCTTTAATGGTTCCCAGGCACCGTCATTGAAAATGTCGCAGTTTTGGTAAATCTCAATTAGGGCTGTGCCTTCGTGGTTTGCAGCTGCACGCAGCACAGATTGCAAATGTGCACGATCACTATCAATTGTTCGGGCAACAAATGTGGCTTCAGCACCTAGTGCCACTGAAAGTGGATTGAATGGGTAATCAAGCGAGCCAACTGGCGAGCTCTTAGTTATCTTGCCCGCTGGGGAAGTAGGTGAGTACTGCCCTTTAGTTAGACCATAAATACGGTTATTGAATAACAAGATCTTTAGGTTCACATTTCGGCGAAGTGCATGGATTAAGTGGTTGCCACCAATTGAAAGAGCGTCACCATCACCGGTTACAACCCAAACCGAAAGGTCTGGCCGGCTAGCCGCTAATCCTGTTGCAATAGCTGGCGCGCGGCCATGGATTGAGTGCATCCCATAGGTATTCATGTAATACGGGAATCGACTTGAACAACCGATGCCGGAAACAAAAACTACATTTTCTCGCTTAATGCCAAGTTCAGGCATAAAGCCTTGGACCGCAGCCAGAATCGCGTAGTCACCGCAACCAGGACACCATCTAACTTCTTGGTCAGTTTTGTAATCTTTAGCTGATTGTTTTTCATCAGTCTTGGGCACTAGCGATAGCGCAGCGAACGTATCAGACACTTGCCACCACATCCTTAATCGCATCAAGTAGTTCTTGAGTCTTAAATGGCAATCCGCGAACTTGGTTGAAACTAATTGCATCTATTAAATACTTAGCGCGAATAAGCATTGCAAGTTGGCCCAAGTTCATTTCAGGAATCAAAACCTTGTCGTACTTCTTTAAAATTTCACCAAGGTTACTTGGGAATGGGTTTAAGTGACGTAGATGAGTCTGCGCAACGTCAATGCCATTTTTGCGTGCCTCTTCACAAGCTGCATTAACTGGACCGTATGTTGAGCCCCACCCAATAACTAAAACTTTTGCTTTACCACTTGGATCATCAACAGTAAGTGGCGCAATGGTTTTTGCAATGCCATCAACTTTTGCTTGACGGGTGCGAACCATAAAGTCGTGGTTGGCTGGATCGTAAGAAATGTTTCCAGTGCCATCAGCTTTTTCGATTCCACCAATACGGTGTTCTAAGCCAGCAACGCCTGGAATTGCCCAAGGCCTAGCCAAAGTTTCTGGATCACGTTTGAATGGCCAAAATACTTCAGTGCCATCTTCAAGAGTGTGGTTTGGACCATCTGCGAACTTAACTTCAATTTCCGGAAGATCTTCAATGTTTGGAACGCGCCATGGCTCTGCACCATTTGCGATGTAACCATCTGAAAGTAAGAAAACAGGTGTGCGGTAGGTAATGGCAATCCTGCACGCTTCAATAGCTGCATTGAAACAATCTGATGGTGATTGTGGGGCCACTATTGGAACTGGTGCTTCGCCATTTCGACCAAACATTGCTTGAAGTAAATCTGCTTGTTCGGTCTTCGTTGGCAAACCGGTAGATGGGCCACCACGTTGGACATCAATGATGACAAGTGGAAGTTCGAGGGCAACAGCTAAACCGATTGCTTCACTTTTTAGTGCCACACCTGGACCAGAAGTTGTGGTTATGCCAAGCATTCCTGCGTAGGAAGCACCAATCGCACTACCGATACCAGCAATTTCGTCTTCTGCTTGAAAGGTTCTAACACCAAAGTTTTTGTGTTTGCTTAACTCATGCAAGATGTCACTTGCTGGAGTAATTGGGTATGAACCTAAGAAAATTGGAAGCTCACTGCGAACTGAAGCTGCGATAAGACCATAGGAAAGCGCCAAGTTGCCACTGATGTTTCGGTATGTTCCAGCAGGCATAACGGCTGGTTTAATCACAAATTGGTTTGCAAAACTTTCAGTGGTTTCGCCGTAAGACCAACCAGCCTGAAGGGCTTTGTTATTTGCAGCGAGAATTTCTGGTTTTTTACCAAATTTATTTTTTAAGAATTCAATTGTTGGTTCAATTGGCCTTGAATAAAGCCAAAGCAACATGCCAAGAGCAAACATATTCTTTGCTCTTTCGGCTTCTTTTTTAGTGATATTAAATTCAGTTAGCGCTTCAACGGTCATTGAAGTTAACGCGATTGGATGAACGTTATATCCATCTAAACTGCCATCAGTTAGCGGATTGCTGCTGTAGCCAACTTTGGAAATGGCTCGGTCACCAAATTCGTCAGTATTAATAATGAGATCGCCGCCTTGGCGAAGTTCTTTTAGGTTTGCTTTAAGCGCAGCCGGGTTCATCGCAACTAGAACATGAGCCTGGTCACCAGGAGTCATGATGGTGTGATCACCAAAATTTAATTGGAAAGCAGAAACACCTGGCAGAGTTCCGGCTGGTGCGCGAATTTCAGCAGGAAAATCTGGAAGTGTTTTTAAATCATTACCGAAAGCAGCAGTGGTAGAAGTGAATTGGTCTCCGGTTAGCTGCATGCCATCGCCAGAGTCTCCCGCGAATCGAATGATCACTTGATCAAGTTCGACGAGCGCCTTTGCCATTTTTAAGCCTTTTATGGATTTCTGGTTGATCTCCATATTCTCATGCACTGGCGAAAAGTCCCAATGTGGTTACCAAAATCCACTTATGGTGAACATCTCATTATTTGGATTGCTTTAGAGTTCAATACGTGGCACAAAATAGCGTGAAATTCATCCAGGCGGGCTTGGCCTGCTGCGGGGTGGAAGCCGCGGCTATTGATTTAGTCAAAGATGCTGGCGCCACAATTTCTAGTGAAGATCAAAGCGCAAATATTTTGGTTGTCGCTGGCACTGTCACTAAAGCGCTTTCCGCAGAAGTTTTAAAAGCTTATGAAAATTTGACTGAGCCAAAAGTAGTCGTGGCATTTGGAGTGTGCGCAATTACAGGTGGCCCGTACTGGGATTCATACTCAGTATTGCCTGGCGCAAACGAATTGATTCCAGTAGATATCAAAGTCCCAGGTTGCCCACCTAGCCCACATGACCTAGCAGCTGCGCTGAATAAAGCTTCGGGAATGGTTGAAAGTAATGCGTGAAGTCACCTATGACCAGTGGGTGAGTAGCCACCAAGAATTAAAAAGCGCTGGTTTTGTTCGATTTGAGTATTTAACTGCAAACCATATTTCCCAGAACCATTTTGAAATTTTCTCAAGACTTGCTCTTGATGATTTGTCGGAGTCCCTATTAGTTAAGACATCGATTACTGGTGAAATTGATTCAATTGACAGTATTTATACAGCGGCTAATTTCCACGAGCGTGAATTAACTCAAATGTTTGGCATCCAGGTGATCGGTGGAAACTCGAATGAGTTGGCATTTGATGCTGACTTTGAAGGTTTTCCACTTAGAAAAGATTTTGCGTTAACTACTCGCCAAGAAACACCATGGCCTGGCGCGGTTGAACCGGATGAAAAAGCAAGACGACGCCTGGCACTTCCACCAGGTGTATTCGAAACTTGGAGTAAGTAGTGGAACACAAAAGTATTGCTTTGCATCCCGCATCCTGCACATCTTGCATGCTGTGTGTGCGTGAATGTCCAGACTGGTGTATTTCAATTGACGCCCATAGCGAACCTGATTTAGAAGCACCTGAATACAACAATGCCCGCAGGCAGTCGATGAAAAATGTTCTGGATAAATTCACTATTAATTTCGGTGACTGCATGTGGTGTGGAATTTGTGTCGAAGTTTGCCCATTTGATGCACTGTTCTGGTCGCAGACTCCTATTACTGCAACAGAGGAATCGAACCAATTAATTCTTGATCAAACGCAACTGATTAAATTCCTGCCAGGAGCCACTAGAAGTGATGGAACCAGCGCACCGCAGGAAAATCACCCACCTAGTGGACGAAGAAAGAAATAGTTATTTATCGGTAGTTCGTGTATTGAACTGCAAAATCTAAATCTGAACCATTAAGTAATTTTTGAACTTCTTGAAGATCATCTCTACTTTTTCCAGTAACCCGAAGTTCATCACCTTGGATTTGCGTCTTCACATTCTTTGGGCCCTCATCGCGAATAAGTTTGCTTATTTTCTTCGCTTGTTCCTGGCTAATTCCAGCTTTGAAGTCACCATTGATTTTGTATTCTTTTCCAGAAACGCGAGGATCACCTGTGTTAAGTGCTTTAAGACTTACCCCGCGCTTAACTAATTTTTCTTTAAAAACGTCTAGCGCAGCTTTGGCGCGATCTTCGGTGCTTGAAGTAATTTCGATTCCAAGTTCACCTTTCCACTCAATCACTGTGTCGGTGCCTTTGAAGTCAAAGCGAGTGGCTAATTCTTTTGCAGCTTGGCTAAGCGCATTGTCTGCTTCTTGACGATCAACTTTGCTGACGATGTCCATACTTGAATCGGCCACGATTACCTCTACTTACGGTGAGACTGTTCTAACTGAATATATAAGGTGAACTGTAATCCCTTGCAGTTACTTGGGCGATTGGCGAAAAACCCCTAGTTATCGGTATTCTTGCGGGGTTGCCTTTTATAGGTAGCGTGGCAGGTTGCCCGAGTGGCCAATGGGAGCGGACTGTAAATCCGTCGCGAAAGCTTCGAAGGTTCAAATCCTTCACCTGCCACCAATAAAAAGACCGCTAATTTATTTCGAATTAGCGGTCTTTTTATTGCTACTTAGGCTGGAACTGGATTTGCATCTGAGCCTTCAGTTATTAAAACCACCAAGACGCTATTTGAATCTAAGCCAAGTTTTTCTCTAGCCGAATCGGCATTTTGATCGGTCAGAATACTTCGTAATCCAGCAAGACCAGATGCTCCGCAAGGTCCAGCTTTTACTTGCATTTTGGCGAGATCTTTTGCAGCCAATATGTCTTGTTCATCAGTAATGGCAATAGCACCATCTAAGCCATCTTTAACAAATGGCCAAGCTAGCGAAGAGATAGTCCCACAATTTAAACCAGCCATCACTGTTGTAGAAGTTGGAACACTTACTGGTCTATCTTGCTCAACACTTGCTTGAACGCAAGCTGCGTTGACTGGTTCAACTGAGAGAACTTTTGTTGAAAGCAGATTAGTTTTGCTCCGATAGTGGGCAAGTGCGGCTTGAAGAAGTGAGCCTACGCCGGCTGGAACAACGACTAGATCGGCAGAGCCAATGCCAGCATTTTCAAGCTGTGAATCAATTTCCGTGAACATAGTTGCGTAGCCTTCAACGATCCAGTTCGGAACTTCTTCGTAACCTTCCCATGCTGTGTCTTGGACGAGTATGTGACCTGATGCTTTTGCAATTTCAGCAGCTTTGGCAACAGCTTCATCGTAAGAGCCATTAAGTTGCGTAACTTCCGCACCTTCATCAATAATCGCTTGAATTGCACTTGGATGAACTCCGGCGGGAGTAACTATTTTTGCTTGGTGCCCAAATTGCTTTGCGAATTTTGCAACGGCTCGTCCATGATTTCCATCAGTTGCCGTAACGATGGTTACAGAATCGGCATTGCCAAGCTTTTGTAGAGATTTATGTATCGCCCATGATGCACCTAAGGCTTTAAACGCAGGCAAACCGAAACGGTCCGATTCGTTCTTTGCTAGGACTTTTCCAACACCAAGTTCGCTGGCTACCTGGGGCAGATCTATAAGTTCAGTTGGTTTGTAACCAGCAAGGCTGCGATGAAATTCAATAGCCGCTGGCGAAGGACCTTCACATAACCAGCTTTGGTTTCGAGAATTGAGAACTAATGATGCCATGCGATAAAGCCTAATCACTAAAAAAGGTAGAGTTAACTACGGTTCAAAATTTTCACAATGATGTGCGTGAACTTAGGGGAAAAATGAAGGTATTAGTTGTTGGTGCAAGTGGCCTAATTGGTAGCGCAGTAGTTGAGGCGCTAAAGGCCCGCGGCGATGAAGTTATCGAAGCCTCACGAAGTGGAAAGCACAAAGTTGATTTAACAGATCCAGCGTCGATCAAGGCTTTGTTCAAAGAAATTGGCAAAGTTGATGCGATTGCAGCAACTGCTGGTCACACACCCTTCAAGCCATTTAAAGAAATGGAAGTTAGCGATTTCGAAGCTGGACTTGATGACAAGTTTCTTGGCCAAGTTTCACTAGTTCAAATTGGCGTTGATTATCTAAACGATGGTGGAAGCTTTGCTTTGATGAGTGGAGTCCTTGCAGATGACCCAATCATTATGGGTTCAGTCGCCTCATCAGTAAATGGAGCCATCCAAGCATTTACTCGGGCTGCTGCAATTGAATTACCTCGCGGGATCAGAATTAACAACATTGCCCCAACTATCTTGGCTGAAGCTAAGCCAGGTGTGATTGCATTATTCCCAGGAGAGATTCCAGTCCCAGCTTTTGAAGTTGGTCAGGCTTACGTAAAAGCAATTCATGGTGCACATACTGGCCAAACAATTCGAGTTGGTTACGTACCTGGTGGAAAGTAAGAAACTAGTTCTTTAGGTAAAGGGTGGGCAATTATTTGCACCACCCTTTACCTTTGGTTGTAAGACAATTACCCTTAACTTATCCGCCTCAATGATGAGGTATTAATACTGGAGCAAAAATGAAGTTTTCTCGGTCACTTAAAGTTGTTGGCGTTCATGCCGAAGGTGAAGTTGGCAATGTAATCGTTGGTGGATTTGGCCAAATACCTGGCGAAACGATGTTTGATAAGCGCAACTTTCTAGCTGAAAACAGAGATTGGCTTCGTCAGTTAATTCTTAAAGAACCCCGCGGCCAAATGGCTCGAAATGCCAACATCATCATTCCAAGTAATAATCCCAAGGCCGACGCGGGCTACGTGATTATGGAATCTGTTGAATATCCAGTGATGTCCGGTAGTAACACAATTTGTGTAGCAACAGTGCTGCTTGAAACCGGAATGATCGATCCAGTCGAACCAGTTACCAACCTTATGTTGGAATCTGCTGCAGGTTTAATTCCAGTTGAATGTCACGTTAAAGATGGCAAAGTTACTAAAGCTAAATTCACTAATCAACCCGCATTTGTTTATGAACTTGATGCTCATGTTGAAGTCGAAGGTGTTGGCACAGTTCGAATGGATGTTGCTTGGGGTGGGATGACGTACGGAATTATGGATGCCCGTGATTTTGGTTTTGCGGTCACTCCAGATGAAGCGCGAGATATTTGCAACCTTGGCGAAAAAATCAAAATCGCGGCTGCTGAGCAAATTAAAGTTGTGCATCCAGAAAATCCTGGCTTCCCTGGAATTACGATTGTTGAATTTACTTTGCCACCAACCCGTCAAGGCGATGTAGTTACTGCAAAGAATACGGTTGTGGTTTCTCCTGGTCGCTGCGACCGATCACCATGCGGCACGGGAACTTCTGCTCGAATGGCTGTTATGCATGCCCGTGGTGAGCTCAAAGTTGGAGAGACTTTTATCCATAAATCAATCATTGATTCAACATTTGAATGCAAAATTGAATCAACTACAAAAGTTGGCAATAAAGATGCGATCATTCCATCGATTGCTGGTCAGGCATGGATCACTGACTTAACCACATTGGTCCTAGATCCAACCGATCCTTATCCGAATGGCTACCAGTTATCTGATACCTGGCCAAAAGGGTTAGAACTTTAAATAGGAGTCAGTTTTCTGGCGAACTTTTGGGCAAGAACCGCTTGCACTAGGGGCTAGATTGGCTTAATCTTCAGATAGTAAATTGTTTACAATCTGAAGGGGACGAGTAATGTCCGTAGCTTTGATTACTGGCGCTGGTAGTGGCATGGGACGAAGTACGGCCCAACTCTATTTAGATCGCGGTTGGACCGTGATTGCAACAGATATTGCTGCCAATCCTGGGATGTCTAATCCGAATCTGCATTGGTTAACCGTTGATGTGCGAAAGCGTGCGGATTTAGAAAAGCTACTTGCTGAATTGATGCCAGCAATTGGCAATGAGATTCACGCTGTGGCAAATATCGCAGGTGTTTACCCTCCAACAACTTTAGAAACATTCACCGAAGAAAACTTCAGATTAATTTTTGATGTGAATGTTCTTGGCGTCCTAAATGTAACTGCGGCAGCTCTTCCTTACATGAAAAAAGGATCTTCTCTCGTAATGTTTGCATCTGTCGATGGTTTTACGGTTTCACGTGGACAGTTACTTTATGGTGCTTCAAAATCTGCAGTTGTAATGCTGACTAAGTCACTTGCACTTGAACTTGCACCTAAAGGTATTCGTGTTAACGGCATTGCTCCTGGTTGGGTTGCAACACCAGGTAATGCAGCAACTGGACGAATGGATGAAGCAGCAAAATCAATCCCTATTGGTCGCGTAGCTCAGCCAGAAGAAATTGCTGAGTGGGTTTTCTTGTTAACCGATTCAACTAAATCAGGATTTGTTGATGGCGAAACAATTGTCATCAGCGGAGCGGATGTAATGCGATGAGTTTTAACACAAACGTTCTTCCACAAGAATCAACTGCGCAGCTACTAGCCGACAGCTTGCGCCAAGCAATCCTTGAAGGCCAGTTAAAACCAGGTTCGCGCCTTGTTGAACAAGAACTTGCTGAGCAGTACGAAATCTCTCGCGGTCCAATCCGCGAAGCAATCCGAATCCTGGCTGCTGAAGGTTTAGCCGAACTTCGCAAAAATAAAGGCGCCGTGGTTAGCACGCCAAACATGGACGATGTTCTTGAGGTTTATGCAATTCGTATGTCACTAGGTGCAATTGCTATTGACCAACTAGCTCGCACATCTTCTGAATCAGATGTTGACCTTGAACAGGCTCAGGCTTTGCTTGAAAAAATGAATGATCGCAAGGTTCGCCAAAGTAACACTCGAATGATCCAGGCAGATCTACTTTTCCAAAATGAATTAGTTGCTCTAAGTGGACTGCCAAGAATCACTGAAGCAATGGAGAAATCAGCGGTTGATATTCGAGTGTGCGTTCAAGCACTTGATATTAAATATGACGAATCAGATCACGAGAATTTAGTTAGTCGTCACACCAAGCTTTTGGCCCAAATTGCCAAGGCTAATTCTGAAAAAGCGGTTGAACTTTGGGTGGATCACATTCGTAAATCGGTGGCCGAATTCACCAAAGGCATGTCATCAGATGACCTAAATGAGCTTTTTGATCGACCGCTAATGCGTCATGTATTCGAATCTAAGAATGGAAAGGCCAAGTAATGAGTAAGTACTGTGTAATCGGGGCAGGTGCTGCAGGTTTACCAGCGCTAAAAATGTTGCTTGATGAAGGCTACGAAGTTGATTGTTTTGAAAAATCAGACAAAGTTGGTGGCCACTGGAACACTGACTATGACTTCTTGCACTTAATCACTTCAAAAAATGTAACTGGGTATGACCACTGGCCAATGCCAGAAGATTACCCACTATTTCCATCGAAAGATCTAATGCTTAAGTACTTCAATATGTACGCCGAGCATTTTGGATTGTTTGAAAAAATAACTTTTAATACCGAAGTTAAGTCAGTTAAACCACTTTCTGGCGATGGACTTCCTGGATCAAATGGCTGGGAAGTAACCACAAGTGATGGCAAAACTAAACAATACGATGGCGTATTTATTGCTAACGGTCATTTGTGGGATAGTAAAGTTCCAGATTTTCCAGGTGAATTCACTGGAAAGCAAATTCACTCAGGCCAATACAAGAACACAAAAGAAGTTGAAGGCAAAGTATTAGTTGTTGGCGCTGGTAACTCAGGCTGCGATTTAGCAGTTGACTGCGCTCAAGACTTAATTGATACATCCATTGTTATTCGTCGTGGTCAGTATTTCCAACCAAAAACATTTTTTGGCAAACCTCGAGCAGAACTTGCATTTATGAAAGAGTTCACTTTCGAAGAGCAGGATTTAATCACCAGGCTTTTAATGAAAGTTTCAGTTGGAACAGCTGAAGACTACGGCTTGCCAACAGTTGAACATCATGCCTTAGCTGATGGACCACCAGTAGTTAACAACTTACTGATGTACTGGATGCACCATGGTCGCATCAAGGTTAAGCCTGGTATTTCGCGATTTGAAGGTAAGAAAGTCTATTTTGAAGATGGCACCGTTGAAGAGTACGGAACGATTCTTTGGGCAACAGGGTTCCATTGCTCGTTGCCAATGCTTGATGAGTCCTTAATTGAACGCAAAGACTCAGTTCCACTTCGTTATGGCGCTGGCGTTGTGCCAGTTGGTTTGGAAAAGCTTTATTACATCGGACTAATTGCTGCTCGTGGTGGCCAGCCGATGCAGTATCCGATTCAAATGGAACTAGCTATTCGCATGGCAAAACTTCATGAGAAGAATCCAAAAAGTGTTGCGCCTGTTGCGCAAACATTGGCAAATGTTCAAGAAAAAGAATGGCGCGTAGACATACTTCGACCAATCTGGTTTGACCAAATCGAAAATACAAAGGCAGTCCTTGCTGGAATGGAAAGTGCTTAACATGTCAGATTGGTTAGGACTTAGCGGTCGAACAGCAGTAGTTACTGGTGCTGGTGGCGGTATTGGCCGGGCAGTTGCAATTGAATTAGCAACTGCCGGAATGAATGTATTTGTGCTAGATCGATCTCAAGAACTTGTTGATGAAACACTTAGCGAACTATCAAAGCTAGGACTTTCTGGAACTGGTTTTGCTTGTGATGTGACTGACGAAGACCACGTTGGCAAAGTTGCCAAAGAAGTCGGTAATACTCATGTGCTGGTAAATACCGCAGGAATTTTGCGTCCGGGAACTCTAGCTGACCTAACAACCGCTGAGTGGCAAGCCTTGATTAACGTGAACTTAAATGGCTATTTTGTAATTTCACGTGCATTCGTTCCAAACATGAAACAAGCTGGCAGTGGATCTTTAATCCATGTAGCTTCCGTTTCAGGAACAAATCCGCAACCAGCAAGCGGTGCATACAGTGTCAGCAAAGCCGGGGTTTTAATGATGTCAAAGCAGTTCGCATTTGAACTTGGTCCAGATGGGATCCGCAGTAATACTGTCAGTCCTGGTTTAGTTCGCACACCACTTACTGAGGCTTATTACAACGTTGGCGATGTGGCCCAAAGACGTGATGCGGCCGTTCCAATCAGGCGCGTTGCTCGTCCACACGACATTGCTGATGTGGTTACTTTCTTGGCAAGTGATCGATCTGGTTACATTACTGGTGCTGACATAGTGGCCGATGGTGGCTTTACTCAAACACTTATGAGCACTATTCCGCGACCTGGTTTTGGGGACTAAAAAGAAGTACTAAAGCTGCAAATAGTCGCTAAATTTAACTAGGCAATTATTTGAGGATTTTTATGCGCTCTAAATTAGTAGCTATTTTTGCAACCGCATTGTTAATCGCTTCATGTGGTTCTGGCTCAAGTCAGTCAACAATTGATACTTCAAGTGAATCTGCGGCTCACCTTGGTTGGGTCTATGAAGACTTAAAGGCGTTGAATATTGCAGGCGTCTCGCCAGAATCAATTATTGATAATGGCACGGTTTATTTATATTCAACCGACATGGGGATCAAATTATATAAATCAACAGATGGTTTAAATTTTGAAATTTCAGCTAATGCAAAAATGCCAATGGCCGCTGATCCAACAGTTATCAAAACAGCTGATGGTAAGTGGCGAATGTATGTAAGCGAAATCTTGATGACAGGTGCACAGCCAGCCGCTGGCAGTGCACCACAACCAATGGATCCTAAGAAGACCCAAAAAACTGTGAAAGTTTCAACAAGTGATTCTTTAGAAAATTTTGGTCCAGGAGTTGATACTGGAATTGTGCAAGCAAAGCCAGGCGCAGCCTGGGGCGTTCCGGATACTTTTATCGATCCATCGGGAAATACCAGGATGCTTTGGGTTGATATGAATGAAGGCGACAAATGGGAATCAATCAAGAGCGCCACAAGCACAGATGGGATTACATTCAAAGTTGATGAAGGTGTCAGATTCACCGATGCCTATGTT
This sequence comes from Actinomycetota bacterium, assembly GCA_039800985.1. GTDB lineage: Bacteria > Actinomycetota > Actinomycetes > S36-B12 > UBA5976 > UBA5976. Next base: position 12,235 of record JBDLPR010000054.1, read on the forward strand.
GATCCATATGTTCTAAGAGCAGATTCTGGAGATTGGGTTGCATTACTTTCAACAACCCCAAACCAATCTCGCTTACCGCAAAAGCTTTTCTTGGCTTGGTCAACTGACGGAATGACTTGGCAAGTGGATAGTGAACCACTTATTAATAATCCAGATAAAAATTATTTAGATCCAACCGCTTATGAAGTTTCACCAGGTGTTTGGCGGGTTTATGTTTCAACTAGCCAGACTGCAAATGCAATTGGTGGACCATACTCACTTGAGACCTTTGTACTTAGGTCGCCGGCAAAATAGTGAATTGAAATAGTATTAATCAACGCTAATTAGAAACTAAGTTTAAAAGTGAGATAAAAATGGCCAACAATAAATTGAAGAAATTCTTAATTCTTTTTCCTGGCTTATTTACAATTTTGTGGCTAGCTTTCTTTCAAGTGAATGGCAATGGTATTCAAGCGATTGATTTATTTCTCATTGTTATCGCAATGGTGTGGCTTGTTTACGGCACTTTAAAGGCTAGCGATGATGACAAGAAGTAATTTTTAAGTTACTTAATTCTTTTGATTTTAATGGCGCCTAATACAAAGCGAATAATTAAAATCGGCAAAAAATAAAGATACGTATACCAAGTTAATTTAAATACATTGAAATCTGTAAAAAGATTTTCAACACCTTTTGCCAGCTCTGGTACTTGGTTGTTTAGAAAAACAAATGCATAAATGTTTAATGCTAAAAAAGCTAAGAAAAGAACAAAGGCCCAATCTTTAAACACTGGTCGTCGGAAAAGCAAAAAAGTTTTGAGTTTGATTTTTTCATTTTCAGGCACGCAGCCAGCCTATCTACCAACCACTTTGACTAAATGGATGCCAAAGTAAGCCCCAGAGAAGTTGTCTATTGCCCAGAATTTCGTGGTTTTGGGCATCTTTCGGTACGCTATTCGAGCGCAGAAATGCGTGGATAAGACCCGCCCCCTTAGCTCAGTAGGTAGAGCGTTTCCATGGTAAGGAAAAGGTCTGCGGTTCGATTCCGCAAGGGGGCTCGAAAGCTAAACGAAAGTTTAGTTCTCACCGGGGTAGCTCAGCTTGGTAGAGCAAACGGCTCATAATCGTTGTGTCGCCGGTTCAAGTCCGGCCCTCGGTACGACAACGCATGGCAATGCAAATGCATCGCCACAGATGAAAGGCACGTAAGTGGCACGTAATGATGTTCGTCCAAAGATCACTTTGGCATGCGAAGACTGCAAAGACCGTAACTACATTTCTCGCAAGAATCGTCGTAACGATCCAGATCGTCTTGAAATCAAAAAGCACTGCCCAAAGTGCAACAAGCACACTGTGCATAAGGAAACTCGCTAGTTTTCCATTTGGTGCAACTTTGCACCAATACCGTAACTAGGAATAGCCATGGGTATGAACCGCGACATGATCGGGTTTGCTTACCCTGATTCAAAACCATTCCTAGTTACGACTGAAAACATTGCCGCGTTTGCAAATGCAATCGGTGATGACAACCCAATTTATTTCGATCAAAGTGTTGCCCAATCCTTTGGGCACACCACTGTCTGTGCGCCGCCAACTTTTCCAATTGCAGTGACAATGAATGCAATGGAAGAAGCTTTCCATGATCCAAAACTAAACATGGATTACTCGCGGATTGTTCATAGCGACCAGCGATTTGAATACAAGCGCCCAATACAAGTTGGCGATGAACTAGTGGTTCGCGCTTTTGTTGAAGATATTCGCGCATTAGGTAATAACGATATTGCGACTTTTCGCACCGAAGTATTTTCAAAAAGCGAATTAGTTGTTACTGCTTGGTCTAAATTAGTTGTGCGTGGTGAAGAATGACCATTAACTTTGATCAGATCAATGTTGGCGATGAACTGCCAAGTTTAGAAATTAAATTCACTCGCGAACACTTAGTTGCCTACGCAAATGCATCTGGGGATCAAAACCCAATCCATCAGGACGAAGCAGTTGCGAAATCTGTTGGTCTTCCTGATGTGATTGCCCATGGCATGTTGACAATGGGTCGAGCAATTCGCGTTGTTACCAATTGGGTTAGCGACCCAACTAAAGTTTTCGATTACAGCGTGCGCATGACTAGACCAGTTGTTGTTCCAGACAATGGAGTTGGCGCAACAGTTTTATTCACTGGAAAAGTGGGTGAAGTGAACACCGAAAACCGTACAGTTCGCATTGATTTATCCGCTGTTTGTGATGGCACGACAGTTCTTGGCCAAGCAAAAGCAACCTTGCAGTTTTAAGCGTTATACGGTTTAACTAAATGACTTCTCTTGCCCAATTAACCACACTTCGAGTCGGCGGAACCCCAAGTGTTTTAACTATTGCGGCAACCGAAAGCGAAATTATTGAAGCTGTTAGTGCTGCCGATGATGCTGGCCAAGAAGTATTAATCCTTGGCGGCGGATCAAACATTGTTGTGGCTGATGACTTCCATGGCCAAGTAATCAAAATTGCCTCAACTGGGTATGAAAATGATTCAAGTGTTTGTGCTGGTGCTTGGGTAACAGTTCAAGCAGGTCACACTTGGGATGACTTTGTTGCAGATGCTGTTTCCAACGGTTGGCTAGGTATTGAAGCTCTTTCAGGCATTCCCGGAACTGTTGGCGCAACTCCAATTCAAAATGTTGGCGCTTATGGCCAGCAGGTGAGCGAAACAATCGCTCAAGTTAGAGCCTGGAATCGCGAAACCAAAAAAGTTGACACGATTTTTTCAGCCAACTGTGAATTCGGTTATCGAACTTCTGTGTTTAAAAAACATCCAAATCGTTGGGTTATTTTAAGTGTCACTTTCCAACTACCACTTGGCGATCAAGCCAGCCCAATTAAGTACAACGAACTTGCTGTTTATTTTGGAAAAGAATTAGGTACCAGAGTTAGTTCAAAAGAACTTCGCTTAGCAGTGCTTGAACTTCGCCAAGGTAAAGGAATGTTAGTTAAACCTGATGACCATGATTCATGGAGTGTTGGTTCATTTTTCATGAATCCTCGCGTAACAGAAGTTCCTGAAGGTGCTCCGGCATGGCCTGAACCAGATGGCAGATTTAAAGTAAGCGCAGCTTGGTTAATTGAACAAGCGGGCTTTGAAAAAGGTTTTGGTTTAAATGACCGCGCAACACTTTCAACTAAACACACACTCGCTCTAACCAATCGTGGCACTGCAACTTGTGCTGACATTTTGGAATTAGCAAAACATGTTCAAAATGGCGTCAGGGCCAAGTTCGGAATTGAACTTAGCCCTGAAGCGCGTTTAATTAATTGTTCGCTTTAGCCCATAAATGGGTAACGGTAGTCAGTTGGCGGAACTAATGTTTCTTTCAAACTACGTGCGCTAACCCAACGAAGTAAGTTTTGTGGAGCACCAGCTTTATCGTTAGTGCCAGATGCACGGCCGCCACCAAACGGTTGCTGACCAACGACTGCGCCAGTTGGCTTGTCGTTGATATAGAAGTTACCTGCAGCAAAACGAAGCGCATGCATGATTTCATTTATGGCAGTGCGATCTTGGGCAATAACAGCGCCAGTTAAGGCGTATTGGGCAATACCTTCCATCGCCTGCATTTCTTCGCGCCACTTGGCATCTTCGTAAACATGGATTGCAAGGACTGGACCAAAGTATTCATTGGTAAAGAATTCAGTTGTTGGGTCATCACCAAGCAAGACAGTTGGTCGAATAAAGAACCCTTCTGACTTATCGTATGTTCCGCCAGATGCGATAGTTATTGTTGGTTCAGCCTTGGCTCGATCAATTGCTCCAGCTACGCGATCAAAGGCGCGTTCGTCAATCACAGCAGTCATGAAATTACTGTGATCTGAAGCATGACCCATCTTGATATTTTCAACTTCATTTAAGAAGTGATCGCCCATCTTTTCCCAAACACTGCGTGGAATATATGCACGAGATGCAGCAGAACACTTCTGACCTTGGTATTCAAAAGCACCACGAATTAGGGCTGTTTCAAGAGTTGCTGGATCTGCTGATGGGTGAGCAAAAACGAAGTCTTTACCACCAGTTTCACCAACTAAACGTGGGTAAGAGCGGTAGCTAGAAATGTTTTCACCAACAGTTTTCCAAAGATGTTGGAAAACACCAGTTGATCCAGTGAAGTGAATACCTGCAAGATCTGGACTTGAAAGTGCAACATCAGATACTGCAATGCCATCACCGGTGACCATGTTGATTACACCCGGTGGAAGACCGGCGGCTTCAAGCAGTTGCATAAGAAGGTAAGCCGAGTGCAACTGAGTTGATGCAGGTTTCCAAACAACTGTGTTACCCATAAGAGCAGGCGCGGTTGGCAGGTTACCTGCAATGGCTGTGAAGTTAAATGGCGTGATTGCGTAAACGAAACCTTCCAGTGGTCGCCAGTCAGTGCGGTTCCAAACACCAGCAGATGAAATTGGTTGTTCTTGCAGAATCTGACGGGCAAAGTGAACATTAAATCGCCAGAAGTCGATTAGTTCACAGGTTGAATCAATTTCAGCTTGGAATGCATTTTTTGATTGACCCCAGTTTGTTGAGGCAAGCATTTTGTAGCGCCATGGGCCAGAAAGCATGTCTGCTGCGCGAAGAATTACAGCGGCACGCTCATCAAATGGCAGGTCACGCCAACCAGGGGCAGCTGCTTTAGCTGCAGCAATCGCAGCTTTGGCGTCATCATGGGTTGAGTTAGCTGCAGTACCAAGCAGCTGTGCTCTGTCATGTGGTGATCGAACTTCAATTTTCTGGCCACCAGCCTTGACGTGCTTGCCACCGATTACGTTTGTGATTTCTGGAGTGGTTTTAATAGTTTCTTTAAGCGCTACATCTAGAGCAGCGCGTTCTGGTGAGCCCGGGGCAAAGGTAAGTACTTTTTCATTGACCGGGGCTGGTACTGAGGTGATTGCATCCATGGATAAATACTGGCACTGCTAAACCCCGTGTCACCACCTGCCCCAGACCCTAGGGACGACCAGAATAAATATGTGCGCGTATACCTGCCAGTTACCAAAAGTGACATAAATGCCTTGTTGCTTGGGCAAAATCTTGAAGGTTTAACGGGTTATGCACTTTTGCCTCAGTGGGAAGCTAGCCAATCTGAAACCGATCAAGAAATCCTTGAAGGTGAACTGCTTTATTTAGCCGCTAGTTCAACCCAAAAGGGGGATAAGCGAATTGTGGTTGTGGCCGAAACTCAAGGGACAGTATTAAATGCAGATCTTGCTCAGGTGTCCTGTGGTGCTTTTGGCCTAAAGCAGGTTCAAGCCCTGTTTGCTGATGATGACATTAATACTGTGGCAATTTCGCAAGGGGCGGACAGCCAGGATTTGGATCTGACCTGGTTTGGGCCAACTGAAATCCTTGAATTCTGGGAATTTCTGTCGGGCTAGGTAGTAGCCAACCCCGATTTGCCCTTAAGGCTATTGACCTTTTAGATTTGGGTTAGCACTCTAAAGGTCCGGGTGCTAATCAGCCTTAAAACTGATTTATTAGTACTTAGTCGATTAACAACAGGAGACAGGCCGTGTCGGTCAATATTAAGCCACTTGAGGATCGCGTCCTCGTACAGTCTTTAGAAGCAGAAACAACCACTGCATCAGGGTTGGTTATTCCAGACACTGCTAAAGAAAAGCCACAAGAAGGCAAAGTAGTCGCTGTAGGTCCAGGTCGTTTCGACGAAGATGGCGAAAAGCGTATTCCGCTAGACGTTAAAGTCGGCGACGTAGTTATTTACTCAAAGTACGGCGGCACCGAAGTTAAGTACGCCGGTACCGAGTACTTACTACTTGGCGCTCGCGACATTCTTGCGATCGTAGAAAAGTAAAACAAAATTAGTGAAATAGCGCCTCAATGCTTGAGGCGCTATTTCAAATTTAAGATAAATAAATTTCACACAAAAATTTTCATTAACCCAAGACAAGAGAAGTAGATATGGCAAAGATAGTTAATTTTGACGAAGATGCTCGTCGCGCATTAGAACGTGGCGTTAACGCATTAGCTGACGCAGTGAAAGTAACACTTGGACCAAAAGGTCGCAACGTTGTAATAAGCAAGTCATGGGGCGCACCAACAATCACTAACGATGGTGTGACCATTGCTAAAGAAATTGAACTTGAAGATTCATACGAAAATCTTGGCGCTCAGCTTGCAAAAGAAGTTGCAACCAAAACCAACGATGTCGCTGGTGACGGAACTACAACAGCAACAGTTCTTGCTCAAGCACTTGTGCGCGAGGGCCTAAAGAACGTTGCTGCAGGCGCTGCTCCAGTTGAACTAAAGCGCGGTATTGAAGCTGCAGTTAAAGCAGTTAATGAAGAACTTCTTAAGCAAGCTCGTCCAGTAAACGGCAAAGCTGAAATTTCACAGGTTGCTGCGATCAGCTCACGCGATAAGTCAATTGGCGATCTAATCGCTGATGCTTTCGACAAAGTTGGCAAAGATGGTGTTATCTCTGTTGAAGAATCAAGCACTACTGCAATGGAACTTGAATTCACTGAAGGTATGCAGTTCGACAAAGGCTACATCTCGCCATACTTCGTAACAGATGCTGACAGCATGGAAGCAGTTCTAGAAAACCCTTACATCCTTCTAACCCAAGGAAAGATTTCAAGCGTTGCTGAAATTCTGCCAATTCTTGAAAAAGTTTCTCAGTCAGGCAAAGCACTTGTAATCATCGCTGAAGATGTTGATGGTGAAGCCCTTTCAACACTTGTGGTTAACCGTATTCGCGGAAACTTCGCCAGCGTTGCAATCAAGGCTCCAGCATTTGGTGATCGTCG
>JBDLPR010000055.1:0-3873 GCA_039800985.1 Actinomycetota bacterium
GACATGTATTCCAAGCGAAGAGTGCTACTGACGAACATGTAAATACACGCAAGCATTGATTGTTGATCAATTAAAGGAATCATTTGTGAGCAATGATGCTTTAGAAATTTTGGCTACTGAAACCAGAATTTTCTCGCCAAGTAGCCAGTTCACCGCGCAAGCTAATGCTCAGGCAGAAATTTACGATCAAGCTAGAAATAATCCACTTGAATTCTGGGATAACCAAGCACATCGCCTTGATTGGGATACCAAATGGTCACAAACTCTAGATTGGTCTGATGCGCCGGTTGCTAAATGGTTTGTTGGTGGAAAACTAAACGTTTCCGTTAATTGCGTTGACCGCCACGTTGAAATGGGAAATGGCGATCGCGTTGCATTTTATTTTGAAGGCGAACCTGGTGATAGCGAAGTAATTACTTACGCCCAGTTAAAAGACCGAGTTTGTCAGGCTGCAAATGGATTAATTGAACTTGGGGTTAAAGCAGGTGACCGAGTTGCCATTTATATGCCGATGATTCCACAAGCAATCGTTTCAATGCTGGCATGTGCGCGAATTGGAGCAGCCCATTCGGTTGTATTCGGTGGTTTTTCAAGCGAAGCGCTTCGTAGTCGAATTGAAGATGCTAAAGCAACGGTAGTTATTACAGCTGATGGTGGGTATCGAAAAGGTTCAGCGTTTGGCCTGAAGAATGCAGTCGATGAGGCGGTTGCAAGTTTAGATTTTGTTGAAAAAGTTTTAGTTGTTAAGCGCACCTCTCAGGAAGTGAATTGGGATAGCAAGCGAGATGTTTGGTGGCATGAGGTAGTTGAAATTCAGCCAACATCGCACACACCAGAATTCTTTGATGCCGAGCATCCGCTATTTATTTTGTATACCTCTGGGACAACTGGTAAACCAAAAGGTATTTTGCACACAACTGGTGGTTACTTAACTCAAGTTTCTTACACACACAACGTTGTATTCGACATCAAACCGCAATCAGATGTGTATTGGTGCACAGCCGATGTTGGTTGGATTACTGGTCATTCATATGTCGCATACGGTCCAACTGCAAATGGAGCAACGCAAGTTATTTATGAAGGAACACCAGATACCCCACACAAAGGTCGCTGGTGGGAAATTATTGCTAAGTACGGCGTAACAATTCTTTACACTGCGCCAACTGCAATTCGCACATTTATGAAATGGGGCGATGAATTTCCAGCTGCGCATAATTTAAAGAGTTTGCGCTTACTAGGCAGTGTTGGTGAACCAATTAATCCTGAGGCTTGGATTTGGTATCGCGAGACAATCGGTGGGAGTAATTGCCCGATTGTTGACACTTGGTGGCAAACCGAAACTGGCGGAATCATGATTAGTCCGCTTCCGGGAATTACAGATTGCAAACCAGGTTCTGCGATGCGACCACTTCCTGGAATTAGTGCCGAAATTTTAGATGAACAAGGTGAAGTCTTAAGTCATAACGGCCACGCAGGATATTTAGCATTAACGCAACCTTGGCCTGGAATGCTCCGCGGAATTTGGGGCGATATGGATCGTTATCGCGAAAACTACTGGTCGCGTTTTTCTGACCGGTACTTTGCTGGCGATGGCGCTAAGTGGGATACCGATGGTGCCATCTGGTTACTAGGTCGCGTTGATGATGTGATGAATGTTTCTGGGCATCGCATTTCAACAACTGAAGTTGAATCAGCTTTGGTCTCTCACCCAACAGTTGCCGAAGCAGCAGTTGTTGGCGCAAGCGATGAAACAACTGGCCAAGGGATTGTGGCATTTGTAATCTTGCGAGCCGGATCAACTGATGGTCCAGATGTGGCCAAGACTTTGCGCGACCATGTGGCGAAAGAAATAGGTGCGATCGCAAAACCACGCCAAATCATGATTGTTCCTGAATTACCTAAAACCAGATCGGGCAAGATCATGCGAAGGTTATTGCGAGATGTTGCCGAGAATCGCACCTTAGGTGATGTGACAACGCTCGCTGATTCAGCAGTTATGAGCTTGATTGCATCTGGAATGCAATCAAGCCTTGATGACGATTAATTAGAAATATCTAATTAATACGTATGGCAATGCCATAAGAGTTGAAATCAATGTCACTGGAATGCCGTATTTGGCGAACCCAAGGAAAGTGATCTTCTCTCCTTTTGCGGCAGCTAAACCAAGAGCAACAACATTTGCGCTGGCACCCACGATTGTTAAGTTTCCACCGAAGTCAGCACCAAAAGCTAGTGCCCACCAAAGGCCATCATTAGTAATTCCAGGAACAGTCTCATTTAGTTGCTGAACTACTGGAGCCATGCTTGCAACATATGGAATGTTGTCAACAACACCAGAAATAATTGCTGACACCACAATCAAAACTCCTGCAGCAAGACCTGCATCATCACCAACATAATTTGCGATTGCATCAGCGACTATCTTTAATGCTCCGACATTGACCAACGAACCAACCATGATGAATAAGCCGGCGAAAAATAAAAGAGTTTCCCACTCAACATCATTGACGTAGTCATCAACTTTTAATTTGGCACCAAAAATTAAAACACCAGCACCGAGCATCGCAATTAGCGAGGGTTCTAGATGTGTAATTGAATGTGTTACAAATGCAATTATCACAATTGAAAGCACAAATAAACTCTTTTTCAATAAAGCTGAGTCTTTAATGAATTGGGACGGAATGAGTTCCATGGCATGCTTTCGTGAATCAGCATTATTCACCAAGTCTTTTCTGAATGCGAAAAGTAAAAATGGAATTATTACTGCAAGCACTGCCAGAACTAACGGTGCCATGTGAACCAAGAAGGTGTTAAAACTTAAGTTAGCTTTACTGGCAATAATGATGTTTGGTGGATCACCAATTAACGTTGCCGCCCCACCAATATTGCTTATGAATATTTCAGACAGAATAAAAGGCAGAGGCTTTACGCTTAAATGCTTAGTCACCAAGAATGTCATTGGCACAGCCAGCAAAATGGTGGTTACGTTGTCTAATAGTGCGGATGCAAAGGCAACCAGCAAAAGTATGTAAACAAATACGGCTTTAGGATTTCCCTTTGCCAGACGTATGGCCTTGATAGCAAGAAATTCAAATAACCCGGTTTTGTGTATCACGCCAACAATGATCATCATTCCAAGAAGCAGGAAGATTACATTCCAATCAATCCCAGTCTCGTGACTGTAAAAAATCTCATCTGCATCGGTAGCACCGATGACAATCATTGCGGCAGCACCAATTGAAACAATTGCTACTCGATTAAATTTTTCTGTTGCGATAAAGAAATACGCAGTAATGAATACTGCCACTGCAAGTTGAATTAACATTTGTGCCTTTGGTCGTAGTTACTTAATTTGCCGACCAGACTTCCCAGCACACCGATAACTATGTTAGTGGAATCTATGATTTTTAGCAGTTTTGAATTATTTTGACTGCCAGTACGATACCTATATGGAACAAGATAAAAACATTGTTGGGTTTATCAATTCGATAACCGAAAACATCACAAACCTTGTTCGCGGCCATATTGAATTGGCCAAAGCTGAAGCAATCGAAGCTGTTAAAAATGCACTCAAGTCTTCGGTTTTATTCTTGATTGCTATTGCCATGGTTAATCTGGGCATGATTTTCTTATTTATCGCTGGCGCCTTCTGGTTAAGCGAAGCCTTCGAATTATCAACCTCCTCCGGGTTTTTAATCACTGGCGGAGTGCTGTTTGTTACTGCCTTTGCTTTTGTGGCGATTGCTATCTCAAAGTTGAAAAACATTAAGAATTCGCGCAAGACCATAGATTCACTAAATGAAACATCAAAAACACTCTTGTCATTTCGCCCCGGCAAAAATAAATAATCCCTAGATGGATCCGCTTTTACAA
>JBDLPR010000056.1:0-3595 GCA_039800985.1 Actinomycetota bacterium
GGCATCAGTGAAGCCTGCTGCTTTTCGCAATTGCTCAAGCCTTAGTTGAGCTTGATCACCAAGGGAAGTTCCCGCAAGTACTGCTTGTTCAGCAGCCTGAAGGTCTTTGCTTGCTTGCAACATGTCTTGTTCAACTGCTTCAACACGAATTGTTGTGTCTGCAATTCGACTAACTAACGCCTCATGAGTTGATCTATTTCCACTCGCATTAGTCCTAGCGTCAACTATTGCAACCCCAAGCATAAAAGTCACAATTGTTGCGCCAAAAATTGCTGCAATGACTCTTGAGGTACCAATTTTGCGTTCTTGCCCAAGCTCGTAGTCTGGCGCAATCGCATCAGCAAGTAGCGCATCTAGTTGAGCTGTCACTTTAAGTCCAAATCGTGAACTTGTTTAAAGTATAAAAATGCCGCATACCAATACATTGATATGCCCCAAATCAAAAATGCCCAACCAACGTTGTGTGCAACTTGTCCTACCAACCCGTCAAATGTTGAAAGTAACAGAAGTGGAAGTGCCCACAATAAATTCATAGTCGCAGCTTTACCTGGGAAGTGAACCGGTAAACCAGTAATCCCAAATCGTTTCAAGTACAACAAAAGTCCACTAAGTGACAAGTCTCGCAAGATCAATGCAACTAAAACCCATAGTGGCAAAATTTCTCGCGAGTAAAGTGCAACTATGGCAGCAAAAACGTAGAGCCGATCTGCAAGCGGATCCATGAGTTCACCCAGGCGGCTAAATTGCTTTAGTTTTCTTGCCAAGTATCCATCAAGCCAGTCTGTGAAACCACTCACGACAAGCACGATTAATGCCAAACCATCTTGTTCTTTGGCGACAATTAACCAGAAGAAAACTGGAACTCCAAGAAGCCTTAAGAAACTCAAAGCATTAGGAATAGTCCAAACGTTAATTTTTGGCCTACTTCCCTAGTTCTTCAATAACACTTTCGGCAATTTCTTTAACCGATAATCTGCGATCCATTGCAGCTTTCTGAATCCATCTAAATGCTTCAGGTTCTGCCAGATTCAATTTTGCTTGAAGAAGTCCTTTTGCTCTATCTAAAATCTTGCGTGTCTCAAGAGTTTCTTTGAGCCCACTCCATTCAGCGTGACGGCTCCTGGCAATTTCGATTGCCGCAATTACTTCAGATTCATTGAACGGTTTTAGCAAGTAACCCATCACACCGGCTTCGGTGGCGCCAGAAATCATATCTTTTTGACCGAATGCTGTTAGCAACACAACCGGAGTTTGCATTCGTACAGCTCGGGTAAGTTCGATGCCATCAATGAGCGGCATCTTGATGTCTAACACCGCAACATCTGGATTCAATTCTTGGATTAGTTGAAGTGCCTTTTCCCCATCACCAGCTTGACCGACTACTTCGTAGCCCGCAGCTGACAGCATCTCGGAAAGGTCCATCCGAATAATCGCTTCATCATCTGCGACAACAATTCGTCCAAGAGTCATAACCCAAGCCTACGGTCAATCACTTGTACTAAACCCGATAATCTAGTGAGGCACGCCCTGGTACTCCAACTGGCAGAGAGCGCGGTCTCAAACACCGTTCAGTGTGGGTTCGAATCCCACCCAGGGCACCAGATTTAAAGTGAACCCAGGGTTTCTCGAATTGCGGCGATGTTGCCAAGCAGACCGTTAATAAATTTTCCTGAGTCGGGTGTACTTAAACTTTCACTTATTTCAACAGCTTCAGAAATAATCACAGAACTATCTAAATCTTTTTCATAAATCAATTCCGCAACAGCAACTCGAAGAATTGCCCGATCAACCGCTGGCATGCGGTTAGTTGGCCAATCACTTGAGTAAGTGTTGATTACTTCATCAACTCGGGCAAGGTTTTCTTCGGCTAGTTTTGCAACTGCAACGGCATAATCGTTAACTGCTGGATTGCGCTCCAGGACTTCGTTAACACTAACTGCGCGTTGTTCAGCCTCAAACAATGCCTCTACGGCACGTTGCCTAGCTTTAGTTCTAGTACGCACTAGTCGTTAATGCGGCCAAGGTATGAGCCATCACGAGTATCAACTTTTACCTTTGTGCCATTTTCGATAAATAGTGGAACTTTGATTTCAGCACCAGTTTCAAGAGTTGCTGGCTTTGTTCCTGAGTTCGAACGATCACCTTGTAAACCTGGTTCGGTGTAGGTGATTGTTAACTCAACGTTTGGTGGCAATTCAAGATAAATTGGCTCGTTTTCATAAATAGCAACTATCGCTTCTTGATTTTCAAGCATCCACTGTGCGCTATCGCCCACAAGGTCGTTTGAAAGTGAGTATTGGTCGTAAGACTTTAGATCCATAAATACCCAGTTATCGCCATCGCGGTATAAATACTGCATGTCGCGCTTATCGACATCAGCTGTTTCAACTGAAACACCAGCGTTGAATGTTTTATCGACAACTTTGCCGGTGATTACATTCTTTAGTTTGGTACGCACGAAAGCTGGGCCTTTGCCAGGCTTTACGTGCTGGAATTCAATTACGGTCCACAGTTGACCGTCAATGTTTAGTACCAGACCATTTTTCAGATCGTTTGTCGATGCCACGACTTATCCTTTTTCTACGCTAGTTCAAGTAATTCGTATGTGAACTTGGTTAGAACCTCATATCCACTGGTTGTGATAACACCAGTGTCTTCGATTCTCACGCCGCCACTTTCAGCCAAATAAATTCCTGGCTCGACGGTGATCACCATGTCCTCCGTTATCTTATCGGCTGTTTTTGAACTCAAAAACGGATCTTCATGTATTTCAAGACCAACACCATGGCCTAAACCGTGAGTGAAATATTGACCATATCCACTTTGCTGTATTTGATTGCGCACGGCTTGATCAACGTCAGAAATCTTGGCATTTATTGCAGCTAGTTCTCTACCTATTGACTGGCCTTGTCGAACAGCATTATGAATTTCTTTTTGCCATGTCTGGGCATTTCCAATTGCGAAAGTTCTTGTGCAATCTGACTTATATCCATGGTAGTCAGCGCCAAAATCGATCTTAAGTAAGTCCCCTGATGCAATTTGCCTAGAAGTTGGTTGATGATGTGGGATAGCACTATTTTCACCGCTTGCCACAATTGTGTTGAAAGCCTTATCCGTTGCACCTAGATCGATCATTTTTCTTTCTAGCCAAGTAGATAATTCAAGTTCTGTTTTGCCAATTAGTTTCATTTCAGTAAGTTGCCGCAATGCTTCAACGGAAATTTCACAAGCCTTAGTGATCCATTGAATTTCAGTTGAATCTTTACGGATTCGCGATTGCTCCACTAGATCTGAACATTCCTTGAATTTAAGGCTTGGCAGTCCTTGTTTCAAACCAGCCAGTTTGCCTACAGTTAGGTGTCTTGCCTCGATGCACAAAACAGCACTTGAAATACCTTTGGTTACTTGATTCCAAATGTCCTGAGAAATTAGTACTTCAAATTCACTAACTTCTTTTGTTGCTTGGATCTCATAACGACTATCTGTGTAAAGATGTGCCGTTAATTTTGAGATGTGCAGTAGGCCGTTGCTGCCTGTAAAACCCGATAGATATCTGATGTTGACTGGGTTGCTAACCAAGAAAGATTCGTCATCA
>JBDLPR010000057.1:0-5099 GCA_039800985.1 Actinomycetota bacterium
AGAAGCTGAGGCAGCGCTAAAAATTGGGATTAAAGTTTCATCTTTTAATTCAACGATGTCTCCTAAGCCATTTAGTAATTCAGATATTTCAGCAATTGGGGGACAAATAACAATTGGACCTTTTTTTAATTCAATCATCGGTAGTGGAATTAACTGAGCCACTTGAGTTGCTGGCGCAATTAGTTTTGCAACATGCGATGGTGCTTTGCCGGCAGCCATACTTGCAATGAATTGATTGGCTCGAAAATTTAATTGAGGAAGTAGTTCATCGACCTGTGTTGGCAATACACCGATCATCACTAAATCAGATTGGTCAACTACTTCTTGATTTGATCCACATTGAATAAAATTTTCATACTTGGCACTTAGCTTTGCTGAGCGATCACTTGATCTTGGGGACAAATAAAAAGTGTGTGCTCCAGGATTCACGTCTTCAATTGCAAGAGCAACATCGCTAGTGATTGCGCCAACGCCAACAATGCCAATTTTCATAGTTGATTCTCTCGCACAAAAATCTAATTAACACCCACCTATTAATTACAGGTAATCTCGTTGACGGAGGATTCGCCTAGTGGCCTATGGCGCTCGCTTGGAAAGCGGGTTGGGTGCAAGCCCTCAGGGGTTCAAATCCCCTATCCTCCGCCACCTAAGTTTTTATTCAACTTCTCAGAAGGAAACCGATCTAATGTTCAATTCAATTTTTGTGAATCTACCGGTAGCCGATCTGAAAAAGTCAGTCGAATTCTTCACAGGTCTTGGCTTCACGTTTAATGCTCAGTTCACAAGTGATGAATCAACTTGCATGATCGTAAATGAACAGATTTACGTAATGTTGTTAGTTAAAGAAAAGTTTGCGAGTTTTATTGATAAGAAAGTTGCGGAACGCGACACCAGCGAAGCGATTCTTTCGTTCTCATGTAAATCACGTGAAGAAGTAGATTCAATTGCCAAGAAAGCATTTGAACTTGGCGCCAGACGAGTGAATGATCCAGAAGATATTGGGTTTATGTATAGCTGGGCTTTTGAAGATTTAGATGGGCATCTTTGGGATTTGTTTTGGATGGACCCAAGTCACATCCAGTAATTAAAACTTAGTTAGTTTTTCTAACTTCTTTTTCTTAATTACGTTTGCGTAATCCCATTGAATTGCGATGCAATCTTTTAACCAGCTTTTAATTAATTTGAGATTTAATTCGCTTAAATCGTTGAATTTAATTCCGGCAGCTTTAAATTTTCCGATTGGTGTTAGCCCAGCTTGTTTGAATGATTGGCCACTCCAAAAAAGAAGTTCCAAGCCATCTTTTTTGCTGCTGTAACCAACGACTGGGTTTCCTTCAATAAACCAAACTGGATGACCGTGCCAAACTTTACCTTCAGCTTTTGGCAAAGCAGATTCAATTAATTTTCTTAATTCTTTACAGATTGCTATTTCAGATTTAGAAAGTTTGGTTTGGTAAGCAGTTACTTCTGCCGACGAAGCCACAATTAACCGCCGTAAACGTGCGGTGCTAAAACAGCAACTTCGCGAAGGTTGCGATAACGCTCGGCATAATCCAACCCGAAACCAACAACAAATTCATTTGGAATATCAAAGCCAATGTAACGTGCATTAACTTCAACTTTGATTGCATCCGGTTTACGCATCATGGTCATCACATCAATTGCAACTGGACCACGTGACTTTAGGTTTTTAATTAACCAAGAAAGCGTTAAACCTGAATCCAAAATGTCTTCAACGATTAAAACGTGACGACCAGTTAGATCGATATCTAAATCTTTAATAATGCGAACAACGCCACTTGATTTTGTTCCTGAGCCATAAGAGCTAACAGCCATGAAATCGAATTGAACTGGAATTGAAATCGCGCGAGCTAAATCAGCCATCACCATTACTGCACCTTTAAGGACACCAACAAGTAATAGTGGTTTATCTAGATTTGCGTAATCTTGATCGATTTGGGCAGCAATCTCTTTAATGCGACTTTGCATCTGTTCTTCAGTGAGCACAACGCTAGTTAGTTCATTACTAATTGATGCTGCGTCCACGAGAACTCCTAGTTATGGCTTGTAGAAGACAAGTTTGCCAGACTCTCTTTTCACATTTACTTGGCCTGGCAGATTTAACGGACCTTGACCTTTCCAATTGGTAATTAGATTGTCAATGGAAAGAATGTGCTCGCGGGATAAGTCATTAACTAATGCGCCACCCTGGATGGCTAACTGGCGAAGCACTCTGGTGCGAACGGCCTTTGGCAAAACTTCCAAAGTTTCAATCGCGACACTTCCAGCATCCAAAATCATTTTGGCGTAAGCATCCAGTGCATCAGCATCATCGCGAAGCATGTCAGCTGTGCGGCCAAGTGCTTCAGCAATTCCTGGACCAAGTTCTTTTTCAAGTACTGGAAGAACTTCTTGGCGAACTTTAACCCTGGTGAAATTCAAATCGGTGTTATGCGGATCTTCATAAGTTGGTAGGTCACTAACTGTGCTTCTAACCAATGCGCGCGAAAGTTCTAAGAACGGTCGACGGTAGATTCCATCCACACTTCGCATTCCAGAAAGTGATCTGGCACCAGATCCCCTAGCTAAACCAAGTAATACTGTCTCTGCCTGATCATCAAGTGTGTGACCTAATAAAACTGCCTTGACGTTATTTGATTTAGCAAAACTTTCAAATGCCAAACGCCTGGCATTTCGCGCAGCAGCTTCAAGGCCACCACTGCCACTGCCGGTTTGCACTTTAACTGCAATAACTTCAACATCGTGGGTGCCAAGATCTTTTGCAATCTGCCAAGTCTTTTGGGCAACTTGGCCCGAACCATCTTGAAGTTGGTGATCAATAATTACAGCCGAGACTTTTAGTGACTTCTCATTACCTGCATGCAACGCAGCTTTTAATAAAGCAACACTGTCAGCCCCACCACTAACGCCAACGGCAATGTGATCGCCTGGCTCAAGATCAGCAAGATTTGCCAGCAATGCTGATCGCAAATCTAGGTGGATCATGTTGGTGAATTCCTTAAAGTAGACTGACCTATTAATAAAGCGTATAGATATTGCAAAAAGATAGAAATCGCACATAAAACTGGATTGGTGGAGCAGCGTGGCACTCGAATTCGATGTACTTATTGAAATTCCTGGCGGAAGTCGCAATAAGTATGAAGTTGATCATGAATCTGGTCGTCTTCGCTTAGACCGCATGCTCTTCACTTCAACTCGCTACCCAAGTGACTACGGCTTTATTGAAAATACCCTTGGCCAAGATGGCGATCCACTTGATGCGCTAGTGCTAATTGATGAACCTACATTTCCAGGTGTTTTAATCCGTTGCCGTGCAATCGGCATGTTCCACATGCGCGATGAAGCTGGCGGCGATGACAAGATCATGTGTGTTCCAGCTCATGACATTCGCAAGAACCACTTGCAAGACATCACTGACATTCCAGAATTTGATCGCTTAGAAATTCAGCACTTCTTTGAAACTTACAAAGACCTTGAACCAGGTAAATCAGTTGAAGGTGCACACTTTGAAGATCGTGCTTCAGCAGAAGCTGAAATCTTGGCTTCGTTTGAACGTTTAAAAACTCAAGGCCACTAATTACTTAACGTTTGCTGGCGCGCCAGATAACAAACGATCGACAACCTGCTTGGCACTCCAGCCATCTGGGTGAACTTTAAGCATTGATTCGACATCAGTTGTTGTGGATCCAAGAGTTAAAAGCGGTGCTTCTTTGTAACCATCAGCACGTTCTTGGCCTAATCCAATCGATGCCATCAAGCCATTACACAAACAGATGCGAGCCCGAAGATCATCTTCTTGCCCACCCTTTTTAATAAATGGTGCATCAGGTTCGGCAGCACAACGATAAGTTACTTTGCCGGCATCATCGATGTGGCTTGACCGTAAATACCCAAGATCACAAAGACGTGGACGTGCTTGGTAAGTAGATTCTTCGCCAACAGTTCCTGGCATTTCGACAACCTTGAATGGGAAACCTGTAGGGGAAGCGCGGTGGTCAGTGCGAACGCGAAGATTGCCATTACGCGCTGCATCAAGCATTTGTTTGCGGTATTTATCAAGTAATCCAGAGTCGTTTGAAAGAGCGAAAAGTGAACCAACTTGAACACCTTGGGCGCCAAGAGCAAAAGCTTCAGTAACTGACTCAGGTGTTGAACGGCCACCGGCTAACCAGAATGGCAAACCAACATCAGCAATTTTCTGGAAGTTTGGTTCATCAAGTGGGCCATAACCAGTTTCAGTTTCTTGCATGCGACGTGGTGGTGCATTGTGACCACCAGCTGAGTGATGTTCAACAACGAAACCATCTGGTCTTGTTTCTTCGTTGCGTGCTAAATAAGAGGCAAGAACTTCTGCGGTAACGATTGCAAGGAATGCTGGTTTATTTAATTTAGGCGCTGCGCCAAAAACTTCTTGTGGATTAAATTCAAGTACTGGGGCATCAACACCTGATGGTCGTTCTGAATCAATACTCAAATGACCTGGCTTGCCATCTGCGAAGTCACGAATTAATTGTGGGATCTCACGTGGAATTCCAGCACCCATCAAAATTGCATCAACGCCAGCAAGCATTGCTCCATAAAGCGCGGCAGGTGTTGCAGTTTGTAGTTTTTCTAAAAAGTTAATTCCAATTTTGCCTTTGCCAGATTGTTTAGCTAACCAAACTTCAACAAAGTTTGCAGCAACTGAAAGTTGATCGTGTTCAGTGTGTGGCTTGATTGTGATGCGGCGCATCGGACGATACGGCTGGCCATGGCGGCCTTCTGGTAAATAAAAAGTATCCAAAATGTGCTGGGCGACATCTTGGTAAGGGAAAGCAGCAAGTGCACGGCGCATGTGTCCGCCTTGATCACCATCTTGCAATCTGCGAGCTACGACAGTTTCTAATGCAGTTCCAGAAACAACACCTAGTTGACCTTCACTAGATACTGCATAAGCAAGTTGCCATGATGAAACAGCAGCGCCCATGCCACCTTGAATAATCGGGGGTAAGCCCAGTTGATTCATAACTGCTCCAGCTAACTAAGGTTTATTTGGTCGTAACCTACGCTAGCGTAACCTACGCAACCGTAGGTTGTCA
>JBDLPR010000058.1:0-12152 GCA_039800985.1 Actinomycetota bacterium
ATGCCGTTGTGACCATCAATTGGAATCGAAGCCATTGCACGTGCATCGATGTCGCCATAAACCGCGACAAGTGGCGCAAGCCCAGGAAAAATTGTGCCGTGATCGTTTTCACCAAAATAAAAACGTTTTAGAACATCAAGACGATCGGTTTCACCACGAGCAATTTGGTCTAGAACTTCTTCTAGAGATGCTGTGAAGTCATAGTCGACAAGTTGAGTGAAGTTTTCTTCCATCAACCGAACCACTGTGAAAGCAAGGAAGTGCGGAACTAAAGCGCTTCCTTTTTTCCAGATATAACCCTGGTCGATAATGCGGCTAATAATTGCCGCATATGTTGACGGACGACCGATACCCAGTTCTTCTAGTTTTTGTACCAAAGTGGCTTCGGTATAGCGAGCTGGTGGGTTTGTGTTGTGGCCGCTTGCTTCAAGATTTACAGCAGTTACAGCGTCACCGGCTTTAAGTACTGGCAAACGGCTAGCTTGTTCTTTGCCTTCAGTGTCATCATCGATTTCGTCATACGCAGCAAGATGACCACGGAAAGTAATCACCGTTCCACTTGCAGAAAACTCTGCATCTTTTCCATCTTTGCTAATTCCACCAAGGCGAATTGTTGCAGTTGTGCCACGAGCATCTGCCATCTGACTTGCAACTGTGCGCTTCCAAATTAAGTCATAAAGTGCAAATTCGTCGCCAACAAGTTCACCTGCAACTTCAGCTGGTGTGCGGAAAACATCACCCGCAGGACGAATTGCTTCGTGCGCTTCTTGCGCATTCTTAACTTTGCGATCGTAACGACGCGGCGCTTCAGAGACATGATCTTGTCCGTAAAGTTGCGCAGCTTGAGTACGCGCTGCATTGATTGCTGTTTCTGAAAGAGTTGTGCTGTCAGTGCGCATATAAGTAATGAAGCCGCGTTCATATAAACCTTGAGCCACGCGCATGGTGCGCTGCGCGCCCCACTTTAATCTTCCCGATGCAGCTTGTTGCAAAGTAGAAGTCATAAATGGTGCTTTAGGTCGGTTGGTGTAACCCTTTTCATCAACACGACGAACTTCAAATTTAGTTGCACTTAAATTTTCCGCAAGTGATTTTGCATCTGCTTCATTTAAGTGAATTACGTCGTTTTTAGTTGTTAGCTGAGCTAGTGAATCAAAATCTTTGCCCGTGGCAACTCGTTTGCCATCTAGCTGAACTAAAGTTGCCGCAAATGGACCAGGCTCAAATACTGCATCGATATCCCAGTAAGAAGCACTCTTGAAAGCAATACGTTCACGTTCACGTTCAACGATAATTCTGGTTGAAACGGACTGAACGCGACCTGCTGATAAACCAGCTTGAACTTTGCGCCATAAAACAGGTGAAACTTCGAACCCGTAAAGGCGGTCAATTAGGCGTCTTGCTTCTTGAGCATCAACAAGTTGCATGTCCAAATCACGAGTTGATTCAACTGCGTGGGCAATTGCTTCAGGAGTGATTTCGTGGAAAACCATTCTTTTGACTGGAACTTTTGGACGCAAGATTTCCATAAGGTGCCAAGCAATCGCTTCACCTTCGCGGTCCTCGTCAGTTGCCAGTAATAATTCGTCAGCGTCAGCTAACTTTCGCTTTAATTCAGCGACTTTGTCTTTTTTCTTAGAACTAACTACGTAATAAGGGGTGAAATCATCTTCAACATCGATGGCCATGCGGCCCCAAGGTTGTTTTTTGATTTCTGCCGGCACATCAACGGCGCGCTCGGGCAAATCGCGAACGTGGCCAACAGAAGCTTCAACGTCATAGCCTGCACCCAGGTATTTCTGAATTGTTTTGGCTTTTGCCGGTGATTCAACGATCACTAAGCGGTGTGGAGTAGACACCAATAACCCTTTCGCGACGGCCGGCTCTTATTTTTGGTGTATTTATGCCGATACTCTGATCGCGCATAAATACTGTATGTATTTCAACCGTCTGAAAGTTACTTTGCCTTATTTATAGCCAGCCTTGCAAATAATGGGTTTTATTGCGCGAGTCGAAAACCCACATAAATTATCAAAAACCCAATAAAAACAAAAGAAAATCGCCTCGATTAAATAATCGAGGCGATTTTTCTTTAAGGAAGCGATTTACTCTTCGCCAACGGTAATTGCACGGCGCTTTGAATTAATAATTGCGCCGATGATTATTGTTACAGCGACAGTAGAAATTGCCCAGCGAATAGTGTCTTTACCGTCAAGCGCCAAAGTTACAACTGCAGGAGCAATAAGTAATGCAACTAAGTTCATAACTTTGATCAGTGGATTAATTGCCGGACCTGCTGTGTCCTTGAATGGATCACCAACAGTGTCACCAATAACAGTTGCACTATGTGCTTCAGAGCCCTTGCCACCAAAATGTCCATCTTCAACGAACTTCTTAGCGTTATCCCAAGCACCACCTGAGTTAGACAAGAACACTGCCATCAATGTGCCAGTTGCGATTGTTCCAGCAAGGAATGTGCCAAGAGCGCCAATACCTAAACCAAAACCAACAGCAATCGGGGTTAGTACAGCAAGTAGACCAGGTGTTGCTAATTCGCGTAGTGAATCGCGAGTAACAATATCGACAACTTTGCCGTATTCAGGAAGTTCAGTTCCCTTCATGATTCCTGGGTGCACACGGAATTGGCGACGTACTTCGAAGATCACAGCGCCAGCAGCTCGTGAAACAGCGTTGATCGCAAGACCACTGAACATAAATACAACTGATGCACCGATTAGCAGCCCAACCAGATTCTTTGGATTTGCCGCATCCAATACACCTGCGTATTCAAGTGCAGTTGTACCTGCACCCTTTGCCGCATTTGTTACCGCATCGCGGAATGAACCGAACAAAGCAGTTGCAGCTAATACTGCAGTTGCAATTGCAATACCTTTAGTGATCGCCTTTGTGGTGTTACCAACAGCGTCAAGGCTAGTTAGAACCTTGGCACCTTCACCATGAACGTCACCTGACATTTCAGCAATACCTTGAGCGTTATCTGAAACCGGACCAAAGGTGTCCATAGAAACAATTACACCAACGGTTGTTAACAGACCAGTACCAGCAAGAGCGATTGCAAAAAGCCCAAGTATTACCGAACCGCCACCAAGCATGTATGCAGCGAAAACGCTTGCACCAATTAGTAGGGCTGAGTAAACAGCTGATTCAAGACCTAGTGAGATACCAGAAAGGATCACGGTTGCTGGACCAGTTAGAGATGACTTTGAAACGTCATCTACTGGTTTGCGATTAGTTTCAGTGAAATAACCAGTTAACTGCTGGATTGCAGCAGCTAGAACGATACCGATTAATACTGAAGCAATTGCTAGGAATCGTGGGTTAACTGTGGTGCCTTCAGGCAATCCAAACGTCGTATCAGCAACGCTCTTAAGTTCACCAAGTGTTGCTGGCAAGAATTTGTAAGAAGCAATAGTTACTAGCACTGCAGAAATTACAGCCGACAAGAAGAAACCACGATTAATTGCACTCATACCTGAACGGTCTGTATCGCGCGGAGCAACAGCGAAAATACCAATTACTGCAGTCAAGACGCCGATCGCTGGAACAACTAGCGGGAATACTAATCCGATTTCGCCAAAAGCTGCTTTACCAAGGATTAGTGCAGCCACCAAAGTAACGGCGTATGACTCAAATAGGTCAGCTGCCATACCGGCACAGTCACCAACGTTGTCACCAACGTTGTCAGCGATAGTTGCTGCATTTCGAGGGTCATCTTCTGGAATACCCTGCTCAACTTTGCCAACTAAGTCAGCGCCGACGTCAGCTGCTTTGGTGAAAATACCGCCACCAACGCGCATGAACATTGCAAGCAATGCTGCACCGAAACCAAAACCTTCAAGAACTTTTGGCGCTTCGCCTTTGTAAACAAGAACTACGGCTGCTGCACCGAAAAGACCAAGACCAACGGTGAACATACCTGCAACACCACCGGTGCGGAATGCGATGCGCATTGCCTGCTTTTCGCCACTGGTATTTGCAGCATGTGCCACACGCACGTTACCGCGAACAGCAAGCCACATACCCATGTATCCGGTTGTTGCCGAGAACACTGCACCAACTAAGAAGAAGATTGAGCGACCAATCTTTTCAGCGTTGGAATCTGCTGGTAATAAAAACAGCAGGAAGAAAACTAAAACTGCAAATACTGCAAGTGTGCGGAACTGCCGACTTAAGTAAGCAGCTGCACCTTCTTGAACGGCAGCAGCAATCTTTTTCATATTTTCTGTGCCTTCGTCAGCTGCCAATACTTCCTTGACTAAGAAGGCAGCAACACCTAGTGCAGCAAGTGCAACTAAGGCGACGATCAGAACGGTGTTGTAATTTGAACCAGCCAGGGCGACTTCCTGGGTGGCGACATGTGCGTACGCAGACATGAGACTCCTCGTTGAGTTATGAAAAAAATCCTACGAGATAGGACCTATAAATAAGGACTAAGCCCCGGTTAATTAGCGCCTAGTTCAGCAAAAAGTGTTGCTGCTGCTGCTTTATCCCACAGAACTGAAGAACCAGCTGCAGTCATCGCCCCAGAATCAGCGATTGGAACGCTAGCGATAGTTCCCTTGCCGGATGCAATGCCTTTCATGGCTAGGCCAAGTCGGACTACATCTTTAACACTGTCGCCTTCTCCAAGAATTAACGAATCTGTTCCAGCTGTTGAAACTCGATACATGGCGATTGGATTTAATACTGTTGTGACTCGGGCAATTTTTTTCATAACCGCACCCAAATATTGTTGTTGACGTTCGATTCGCCCAAAGTCACCTTTTGGATCGGCATAACGCATCCGAACATAAGCGAGTGCAGTTACACCACCCATCTCTTGGCAACCTGCTTTGACATGCAGATTCGATTTCTCATCGTCGTAATCTTGTGGAACACAAATGTCGACCCCGCCAATTGCATCTGTTAAATCACGAACACCTTTAAAACCAATTTCCATGTAGTGATCAATACTTAGTCCGGTATTCATCTCAACGGTTTCAACAAGTAGCGGTGCACCACCTGCCTGGTAGGCAGCATTTATTTTGTTCTTTGTGATATCTAGTTGTGTTCCATCAGAAGAAACATGTGGCGGTATCGATACATACGAATCACGTGGCAAGCTAACTAAAGTCACACCGTCTTTGCCAATGTGCACAATCATGATGGTGTCAGTTCTCTGCGCACCTTCATCTTGACCAGTATGTAATTGCTGTTCTTCTTCTGGTGTTAAACCTTCACGGCTATCGGAACCAATCAACAACCAGTTTGTACCAGCAGTATTTTCAACTTGATATGCAGGTGTAGCGTCAATTTTGTTTAAGCCAAGACTTGTCTTAAGTCCAAGAAAAACAAAAAAGACAATGTAGAAAATTAAAATGCGTTTCGCATAAAAAGTAACTTTGCCAAAACCACTTGTGGAGTTTTGATTTTTCCCAACAAAAAACTTTTTAAAAGTTTCAAGCTTTTTAAATTTAGACCAATCGATTTTGGCTAAATCGCTTTTGATTAATTCAATATTTAACTTAGGTTTCTTCAGTTTTGGCTTGGCTGATTGCTCACTTGGTACCGGTGGGCGCTGAATGATTGGTGACTGGGAATTTGGATATCTTGGCGCAATTGGTGGAACAATTTCTGGTTCTAGGCGCGGGGCATTAATTGGAACGGGATTAATGCGCGGGGCAACTTCAGGTTCAATCTGTTGACTAACAGGTGGGATGAAATTCGACTTTTGTTCACTTGGGCTAACGACAACTTGCTGTTCGCTTTTTGGATTGGATTCATCGGTGCCATAAATACGACCATTAACATCGCGGCGGTAAATAGAGGAATCCACCTAGTTATTCTGACTGAGATTTATCTGAACCAAGTGCATTGACGGTTCTTTGGATAATTTTGTCTTTAGCGAATTGGGTTACCTAGGCGATAGCCCGTAATCTTAGAAGTCCAATGACTACTAAATACGCATACCTTGGCCCAGTTGGCACCTTCACTGAAGCTGCCCTAATTGAGTTAACAAACGGCCAAGAGGTTTTGCGTATTCCAGCAAATACAGTTCAAAGCGCACTTGCCCAGGTTCGAACCGGTGAGGTTGCTGGCGCACTTGTGCCAATCGAAAACAGCGTTGAAGGATCTGTGTCTGGAACTGTAGATGAATTAAGCCACGGAGAACTTTTACAAATAGTCGATGAAGTTGCGATCCCAGTTGAATTCGCCTTGTTAGTTAGACCGGGAACAAAAATAAGCGACATTAAAAAAGTAGCCACTCACCCACATGCCCAAGCTCAATGTCGGGAATGGCTTGCAAAAAATTTACCTAACGCCCATGTGCTACCAGCAATGTCAACAGCTGCAGCTGCAGCTGAATTAACTGAAGATGCACCTTATGAAGCAGCAATTGCTTCAGTTACCGCTGCCGCGCACTACGGTTTGGTTGCACTTGCTGAAGGTATTGGCGATAAAGACGCTGCCTGGACCAGATTCGTACTTGTTAAGAAGCCTGGTCACTTAAATCGTGCAACTGGCAACGATAAAACTACTTTGGCACTATTTATCAAAGCTGATCGTCCTGGTGCACTACTTGAAATTCTTACTGAATTTGCTGCAAACAATGTGAACTTATCTCGCCTTGAATCAAGGCCAACTAAGAAACAACTAGGCGATTACTTTTTCTCAATTGATGCCGAAGGTCACATCGATGATGAAAATGTTGGCAATGCACTAAAAGCCTTACACAAGACTTGTTCAGACGTTAAGTTCCTAGGGTCTTACCCTCGTCATGCTCAGCACATCGCAATTGTTGATGCAACAATCTCGCAAGATACTGATGTTGATCCAGATGTTTGGCTAGAAAATCTGCGCAAACGCAGCAATTAATTATTTAAAACGTAATCAACTAAATACGCAAATGCGTGATCGTCATTTGTTGGCAAATGGATATCAGCTGCATCTTTAACCCAGTCATGCGCATTCGCCACGGCACCGCCAATTCCAGCCCACTTAATCATTGGAATGTCATTTGGCATATCACCCATTGCAGCAACTTCACTTGCTGATATGCCGCGGCTTTGCGCAACGCGCTCAAGCCCAGTGCCTTTATTTGTTCCTAGCAAACTCATTTCGATTAACACATCTAGATTGTCTGAGTGTGTGACATCAACAATTCCATCAAGTGCGGCATCGCAGGCATGTAAGAAAGAATCTGCGTTATGCAAAGCATCACTACTTGGTCTTGCTAAAAACTTAACAACCAAATCGGTTTCAAACATTTCTTCAACGCTGACTTTGCGCGGTGGAACTTTTGGTTCCCAGCGAGGTCGGTAATTTAAATCAACTAAGAATTCGTCAGACTTACGAGCAAGTTCGACAGCAAAAGTTATTCCTGGATCAACACTTTGCAGACGCTTGGCAGCTAATAATCCAATGTCACCATTCATAATTTGCGCATCGACAATTTCTTGAGTGCCAAGGTCATAAAGCACTGCCCCATTGGCACAAAGCACTTGGCCATTGTGACCGGTCATTGAAGCGATGTCATCCATCCAGCGAGTGGGTCGACCGGTTACAAAAATAAGGTCAAGACCCTCGGCTTTGACCTTATTTATAGCCTGAAGATTCTCTTTTGAAACAACCCCAGAACTGGTTAGTAGCGAGCCATCTAGATCACTGGCAATAAAACGGGTCACCGTTAATTCTCTCACTTATCAAGCAGGCAAAAACTCGCTAGAGTTTTCAGAAACTAGCACCACTACCTTAAAGGAGCAGCATGGCCAACATCAGCAACGATGTGCGTACACATAAATACACGCTGACTGAAGACGAGATGCCAACACAGTGGTACAACATCGTCCCAGATCTACCAGCGCCACCTCCGCCAGCACTTCACCCAGGAACCTTGCAACCAGCTGGTCCTGAAGACTTTGCTCCTTTGTTCCCAATGGAACTAATCATGCAAGAAGTTAGTCAGGAACGTTATATCGATATTCCTGGTGGCGTTCTAGATGTTTACCGTCAATGGAGACCATCCCCACTTTTCCGAGCACATCGTTTAGAAGAAGCACTTGGCACAACTGCAAAGATTTTTTATAAGTATGAGGGTGTTTCACCTGCAGGTTCACACAAACCAAATACTGCAGTTCCTCAGGCGTACTACAACGCAATGGATGGCATCAAGAAACTTTCAACTGAAACAGGTGCTGGCCAATGGGGTACTGCACTTTCATTTGCTTGTGCACTTTATGGTCTTGAATGTGAAGTTTTCCAGGTTGGTGCTTCATATGACAAGAAGCCTTACCGCCGTTTAATGATCGAAGCATTCGGTGGGACTGTTCACCGTTCACCTTCGAATTTAACTGACGCTGGTCGCGCTCTTGGCGCAGATCCAAAGAATCAAAGCGGTTCACTTGGTATTGCAATTTCTGAAGCTGTTGAAGTCGCAGTTAAAGACCCAGAAACTCGTTATGCACTTGGTTCAGTACTTAACCACGTTCTAATGCACCAAACAATCATTGGTGAAGAAGCATTACTTCAACTAGCAAAAGCCGGTGAAACACCTGACTTAATCGTTGGTTGTACTGGTGGCGGTTCAAACTTTGGTGGCTTAGCATTCCCATTCCTTCGCGAAAAGATGGCTAGAAAGATGAATCCACGCATCTTGGCGGTTGAACCAGCTTCATGTCCATCACTTACTCGTGGTGTTTACGCTTACGACTTTGGTGATACCGCAGGTATGACACCACTTATGAAGATGCACACACTTGGTAAGGACTTCATTCCAGATCCAATCCACGCTGGTGGTTTGCGTTACCACGGAATGGCGCCACTAATTTCACACATCTATGAACTTGGTTTGATGGATGCAATTGCAGTTCCACAAACTGAATGTTTCGAAGCTGCTGTGTTATTTGCTCGAACTGAAGGTATCGTTCCAGCACCTGAACCTACTCACGCGATTGCAATGGCTATCCGTGAAGCAAAGAAGGCAAAGGAAACTGGCGAATCACCAGTTATCGTGACTGCTCTTTGTGGCCATGGGCATTTTGACCTTGCAGCCTATGACGAATTCTTAAGTGGAAACATGAAAGATGAAGTTGTCTCTGATGAAAGATTTGCAGCTGGTTTAGCTAACCTTCCGCAAGTTGAAGAATCCTGTTAATTAAATAAAAAGCCCCCGAGAAATCGGGGGCTTTTTATTTTGCAATTTTTATTTAACAAGTTTAAATTCAGTTGCCCCGCCAAGGAATGGCTGAAGGGCAGCTGGGATGCGAACCGATCCATCTGCTTGCTGATGGTTTTCAAGTAGCGCAACAATTGTTCTAGTGATCGCACAAAGAGTTCCATTTAGTGTTGCAATCGGTTCAACACCTTCGTTGCCGCGTGCGCGAATGCGAAGACGGCGTGACTGGAAAGTTGTGCAGTTAGAAGTCGAAGTTACTTCGCGGTAACGCTCTTGTGACGGAACCCAGGCTTCGCAATCAAATTTACGTGCAGCACTTGAACCAAGATCGCCTGTTGCCACATCAATCACTCGATATGGAATTTCGAGTGCTTGCATGAATTCTTCTTCGAATGCGAGTAAGCGTTCATGTTCTGCTTTTGCTTCATCAACGCCACAGAAAGAAAACATTTCAACTTTGTCGAACCAGTGCACGCGGAAAATACCTCGGGTATCTTTACCGTGACTGCCGGCTTCACGTCGGTAACAAGGTGAAAAACCTACGTATCTTTTTGGAAGTGATGCACTCTCTAGAATTTCATCCATGTGGTACGCAGCAAGTGGAACTTCAGCTGTCCCAACTAAATACATGTCATCTGCTTCAAGCCGATAAACGTTTTCGGCAGCTTGTCCAAGAAAGCCTGTGCCTTCCATTGCAGCTGGCTTAACTAGTGCTGGTGGAATCATTGGCATAAAGCCATGAGTTTGTGCTTTAGTCATCGCAAGTTGAACTAGTGCGAATTCAAGTAATGCACCTGGCCCAGTCAAGTAATAGAAACGGCTTCCCGAAACTTTTGCGCCACGCTCGATATCGATTGCGCCAATTAATTCACCAATTTCAACATGGTCGCGAACGGTGATGCCTTCGCTAGCAAAGTTACGTTTATTTCCAACTTCGCGTAAGACTTTAAAGTCATCTTCGCCACCAATAGGAGCAGCTTCATCAACAACATTGCTTAAGTTCAAAACAAGAGCATCTAAATCTGAATCCGCCTGGCGAACTGCAGCTTCAGTTGTTTTAACTTGTTCAGCTAAAACTTTTGTTTTGGCCAGTAATTCTTCTTTTTCAGCACCTTGTGCTTTAGCCACAAGCGCGCCAAGTGATTTCTGTTCAGCGCGGACTGATTCAAATTGACCAACAGCAGCGCGGCGAACGCCATCTGCTTCAAGGACCTGGTCGACCAAACTGGTTGATTCGCCGCGAGCTTCCTGCGATCGCTTAACAGCGTCAGGATTCTGGCGAATAACGGCTAAATCAATCATGGGACAAGGCTACCCAATCATCAGCCCAGATGATTAATCTCAAAAATTATTCAGAATCGGGTGAAGCCCGATAACATCGTTTCTGCATCTAGTGCTTAATAAGCAGAAATACGAGGCCACCTAATTGGATATGAACTGGTTGACTCCGAAGGCGCAAGCTCGCCCAGCCGGAGAAAAAGGTTGGGGAAGTTTTGCAGTTGAAAAGATTTCAGCCGGTGAAACCGTAGGCGGATTTGGTGGCTGGTGCGTCACCCGCGAAATGTTAGATCAGCTCTCTGAAGATCGCCGTCACCGTGCGCTTCAAGTTGATGAGGATCTTTATCTAGTTTCTAAAGAAGAACGCGAAGCAGGAGATTGTTTTAACCATTCATGCGATCCAAATTGCGGATTAATGGGTAGTTCACTTCTGCTAGCAATGCGCGACATCGAAATTGGTGAAGAACTTTGTTTTGATTATGCAACTTGTGATGATTCAGATTACGACGAATTCGAATGTGGTTGCGGCACAAGTTCTTGTCGTGGAACAGTAACTGGTTTGGATTGGAAACTTCCAGCGTTACACAAAAAATACGACGGTTGGTTCTCAGCATATTTAGCTAAGCGAATTAAAAAAGAATTTAGATAGTTCTTTACTTAGCCAACAGTTGCAATAACAACTCGTCCGTTTTCCACTTCTAAATTGACTCGATCTTCGCGGAAATCGAATGCTGTGGTAAATACTTCATCGTCACGGCGTGTAATTCGAGCTTTTAGACCAAGAGTTTCAATCTTTGCAATTGCATCGGTTACATCCTGACCAACAACGGCTTTTGCAACATCCTCGGTGCTCAAAACTGCAGTTGGGTGAACTTGTTCTGTCGCTGGATTTTTGCTCTCTAAGTGAGTGCTGTAGCGATTAACGGCCTGTTTCAAATCTTGGTCACGTATTTCTAGTGCCCAACCAAGTGGAATCACAATTATTACCATTGCAATCACATGCATAATCGCAAGTCCTAGACGCACACCTAGATCAACATTTGGCAAAGTTAGTGCGCCATAGAGGGAAGCGATACCAACACCAAAGCCAATTATCAGCCACCAGATTTTTGGTCCGATTACTGATTTTGCCAAAAGGTTTGCCCCAAAGGTTCCGACTAGACCTGCAATCACAGTTGCACTGATTACTCGAACATCGGAAGCACTAATTAGTTCTGTAGTTGAAAAATATTTCGGAACTAATAAATCCCAACCGAAAACTTGATTACATAAATAAAGCCAACCGTAATTAGCAAGAGCTGCAAATGCTGTTGCGCCAACACCGTATGTCCAGATACGCCATGCAGGTGGGGTTACTTGTCGAGCAAGCTTTGCCATTGACTTCCTCCATGGTTAGCCCGAGTAAATGTGCGGCGAGGGAGGGATTTGAACCCCCGGAGGCTTTGACACCTCAGACGCTTTCAAGGCGCCCGCATTAGTCCGCTCTGCCACCTCGCCCGACTATTAAATAGTCACGTGCAAGATTACGCGAACCAAATAAATAAGGGAAATTCGCTTAGTTTTCCCGCCATAGTGGTCGGGTTAAACATGTTGGTCCGCCTTCACCACGGTTGATCACACTTGACGGATAGGTGTGAACTTCCACCCCAGCATCTTTCAGGCGCTTTTCAGTAATTGGGTTGCCATCTGGCATAACGAC
>JBDLPR010000059.1:0-2789 GCA_039800985.1 Actinomycetota bacterium
GAGATCGCATGACCAACCGAAGGATTTCGATGGCGACGATTTGGATCAACTAATCCGCGCGAAGCGCACAAATAAAACGCATGATATGTATCGCCATCTTTGACATACCAACTGTCCCAAATCCAACGATCGGGTAATTTCAGCGCCAAGTAACTTCTCCGCAATTAAATAGTCGGTTAAATCTTATGGTGGTTCTAACCCAGTAAAGTGAACATATGCGCATTGCAGTTGGTTCCGATCACGCTGGGTTTCATTTAAAGAACACGCTTCGTGATTGGCTTTTAAGTGAAGGCCATGAAGTTGAAGATGTTGGCACATTCACTGCCGAACGTGCCGATTATCCAGTCTTTGGCGCAGCAGCAGCAGCCAAAGTAGCAAATGGCGATGCTGACTTTGGTGTTGTGGTTTGTGGCAGTGGCCAAGGTATTTGTATGGCAGCAAATAAAGTTGCTGGGATTCGCGCAGGAGTTATTCGCGACGAACAAGATGCCCAAATGTCTCGGCTGCACAATGACGCCAACGTGGCTTGTTTTGGTGAGCGCGTTACTCAGCCAGATGTTGCAATTAATGCGCTGAGCGTTTTCTTGGCAACTGAATTTGAAGGTGGCCGCCACCAGGCTCGAGTTGAACTACTTGGCGAACTAGATAAGTAAATAAACGCCGTTAATTTATGTCGCGCTTTGGTGTGACGATTAAACAAGCACCGATCAAAATAACACCATAAGCAAGCAGTAATAAAGCAGATTCATTGCGCGGCAAATATTCTTGGCCATTCATAATCGCAGTCACGCCAAATAATCCGTTAACTGCGCCACCTGGAAGCCACTTACCAAGATCAGGTGTGAAGACAACCATGAGTCGTTCAAAAATAAAGATCCAACCAAAAGTTGCGGCAACGCCAACTAACTGATTTCGAACAAGTGATCCAAATGCCACACCAAGCATTGTGTATATAGCGAAGGCAGCAACAGTAGCTAGGCCAATTTCAATCAAGCTTGAAGTTGAAACTTCAGCATGGGCTTTCCCGCTAACCGCTGCCGTGGTTGTGGCGAAAGCAATCCCAAAAGAAGCCAAGCCAACTAATGAGCCAATAATTGCATGCACAACTAACTTGGCAACCAGTACGCGTGATCGTTTTGGTTCAACTAAGTAAGTGTGATCAACAGTTCCGTACCTGTATTCAGCAGTTGCGCCAACCACACCAAGAATTAGTGCCAAGGCAACACCAGTGGCGCTTCCGCCATAAAGCAAATTCATTAATCTGACATCTTCAAGTGTTGGAATACCTAATGTTCCAGCGATCTGAACATAACCAAAAACGGTCATTGCTGTGAAAACAAAAGCTGCCAGGACAATACCCATCCAGGTTTTTGTGGTGAAAACTTTGTACCACTCGGCGCGCATTTGTTTAAACATTGCGATCACCTGTTAGTTCTAAGAAAACTTGTTCTAGATCAAGTAACTCTTCGCTTAGTTCGTGCAATTCAATGTTGTTTGTGAAAGCAAAGTTACCAACTTTGGCAAGTGAGGTGTCATAGATCGAAACTCGATCTCCGGCGAGATTTACTTGACCACCAGCAAACGAATTGAACTTTTCTGGTGTTGGAGTCACAACATGAATAACTGGTCTGGTGTCTTCAATTAATTCTTGAAGTGTGCACTGCTTAACTTTTTTACCTTTGGCGATGATCACGACATCATCAACAGTTTGCTGCACTTCTGAAAGAACATGCGATGACAATAAAACTGTCTTGCCTTGGGCAGCTAAGTTGCGCAGTAAATGACGGATTTCAACAATGCCTTCAGGATCCAAACCATTTACTGGTTCATCAAGAATTAAGACTTCTGGGTCCCCAAGCAATGCTGTGGCTAGTGACAGACGTTGTTTCATGCCAGTACTAAATGAACCAGCCTTGCGATTCTTTGCATTAGTTAGTCCAACAAGTTCTAAAACTTCGTCGATTCTTTTTTCTTCAATTCCAGCAGCGGTTGCATAAACAAGTAAGTGTTTGTAAGCAGAGCGACCAGGATGTAATCCGGTGAATCCAAGTGAAACGCCAACAAGTTTTGCTGGATTTTCTAATTCTGAATATTGCTGACCATTAAATGTGGCCAGCCCGCTTGATGGTGTAACTAGTTCAAGTAAGCAGCGAAGTGAAGTTGTTTTACCTGCGCCATTTGGTCCAAGGAATCCAGTAACCCGTCCTGGCTTTGCCACGAACGATAAATCCGTTACTGCGCGAACTTCTTCTTTGCCGCGACTAAATACTTTTGAAAGATTCTTAACTTCTACTAACGTGCCCGAACTGGCAGTCATTGTTACCTAGTTTCTTTAAGGTTCTTTATTTATGGAGCCCCCTGTCCGGATTGAACGGACGACCGCTCGCTTACAAGGCGAGTGCTCTACCACTGAGCTAAGGAGGCCTAGCTTGATTGCACTAGTTCGTGCATCGGCCGAACTACAGTCTAGGAAATACTTGGTTTTCCTCAAAATCTGGATAGTTTCCCAAAACCTTGAGAGAATAAAGCAGTTACGCCAGTAACAACTTGGGGCTGAACAAGCCGCAAGACCTTTACTACGGATCGTCCGGCTCGTTCCAGCCGGTGAAGGAGAATGAAATGGCCTCTGTCGTATTCGAAAATGCGTCCAGGCTCTACCCAGGCGCCACTCGCCCAGCGGTAGACAAATTAAATCTAGAAATCAAAGACGGCGAATTTCTCGTCCTCGTTGGCCCATCAGGCTGCGGTAAATCAACCTCACTTCGCATGCTTGCTGGTCTTGAAGAAGT
>JBDLPR010000060.1:0-3529 GCA_039800985.1 Actinomycetota bacterium
GAACTTGTTTCACCAACCGGAACCGAAACCAAAGTACTAGTAAGAGGACACTAAGAATGAAAGCTCTACAGTTTGTTTCAGAAGGAAAAGCTGAGGTCAACGAACTCTCAGTTCCAGAAATCGGTGACGATGAAGTCCTGATCGCATCTCGAGCAGTTGGCGTTTGCCACTCGGATATTGAACTTCTCGAAGGCCGCTACATCATTCCATTCAGCTACCCAATCATTCCAGGGCACGAGTGGTCTGGAGAAGTTATGAAGGTGGGCGCTAAAGTTACCAACTTCAAAAAGGGTGACCACGTTGTTGGTGACTGTGTCATTGGCGACGATCACTTTGGTTTCTCTATCAGCGGTGCTGCTGCTGAATTCTTTATTACCAAGGATTCGTGGCTGCACAAGATTCCAAAAAATATTTCTTGGAACAACGGTGCTCTAGTTGAACCATTCAGTGTTGCTTACTACGCATTGATGCGCGTAGGCAATGTGAATGCAAGTGACACCCTGGTAGTGCTAGGTGCGGGCCCGATTGGTCTTGCGGTTACCGCTGCATCAAAGGCATTAGGTGCGCGCACGATTGTGGTTGAGCCAGTTGATTTCCGTCAAAAAGCCGCGCGTGAGCTTGGTGCCGACATCGTCTGTTCACCGGACGAAATCAAGGAAGTTCTTGCCAAAGACACCGATGGACGTGGAGCAAACGTTGTTGTTGAGGCAACCGGTCGCCCTGACGTTATGGCAACAGCACTGGAGCTTGCCGGTTTCAAGGGTCGAGTTGCTTACATCGGTATTGATGTGGGTAAGTCAGCCCCAGCGCAACTTGGCTTGATTCAGTCGAAGGAATTAACCATCACCGGTTCAATTGGCTCACCTGGTGTGTGGGAAGAAACAATCAGATTCATGTCTAACAAGAACATCGATCTGTCTCCGCTGGTAACCGCGCGTTTCAGTGTTGATGATGCGCTTGGCGCCGTTGATGCAGCGCAACACCCAATGAACAACATCAAAGCCCACATCGAATTTAACGCAAGCATCTAATTCCCCCCCCCAGTAACAAAAAAGTGGGGCTGTCCTTTCGGACGGCCCCACTTTTCTTTTTAGGAAAGGAAGGAACTGCTGAGATTTATTTGCTTGGCAGGATGTTTGCCTTGCGGTAAGCCTCTACATGCTTAAAGAAACTCCTTGGACTTGATCGGAAGTTCAAGAAACCTGCCTCGCGCGACTTAGTCATGTCGGTGAAGCATTCGATCTGACGACCAAGGTCGCTGTCACTGTGCCACCATGATGCAAGCTTGGTGATGTCTGAAACAGCAAGGTTGTGCTTCATTGCTATTTCTTCCCAAACTGGGGCAGCATCTTTCATCTGCTCCTCAAGTGGCTGGAAGTGTGATTCTTTTGGACCTTCGTATGGCAAACCAAAGTGCTCAGCAATTTGTGGCCACAACCAACGCCAGCGGAATGTGTCACCGTTTGCAATATTGAACGCTTCGTTCACCCCAGCTTTATTGGTGGCTGCCCAAATCAACTGTTCACCAAGTAGCTCTGCATCGGTAACGTCTACAACTCCATTCCATGACTGAGTTGAGCCAGGGTAGATAAACGGCTTACCCAAAGCTTTTTGAATTTCTGCGTAGCAAGAAAGTGTTAGCACCATGTTCATTGCGTTATCTACTGCATAACCAAAAATGGTGTGTGAGCGGTGCACACTCCAAGTGAATCCTCGATCTTTTGCTGCAGCAAATAGTTCATCTTCTTGGGTGTAGTAAAAGTTTGGAACATCTAGTCGAGGCTCATCCTCGTGGAAAGGTGTCTCAGCCATAACCGCATTTGCATAGTTATCGAATGGGCCGAGGTAGTGCTTTAGGCCTGTCTGCAGCGCAACGTGGCGAACTCCACCATCTGGCTTCAACCCTGCCAACAAGTTACGAATAGTCGCACCGTTAACTTCGATGTTCTCGGCTTCGGAATCTTTCTTAATCCATGCAGTCATGAAAACAATCTCTGGCTTAAGTCCAGCGAGTGAGGCCTTAACTTCGTCTGCGTTTAAAAGATCAGCTTTGATGTGATGAACGCCAGATGGCAGTCCTTCGGTTCGTCGAGAAAGGCCATAAACATCCCAGCCATCCTTCAAAAGTTGCTTGGCAATTACCTGGCCTGAGATACCGGTTACACCTACGACGAGTGCTCGGCGGCCTGAATTAGTGCTCATTTACTAATGTCTCCATTTCATGCGGGTGTTCACTTGAGTTGAACGATACCAGTTTTTTGCTATATGAAAGCTGTCCAAAATAACAATCTGACCCGACTTTGAAAAAGCCCTAAAACCCAGTAAAGAAGCCAAAAAAGCCCCTAAAAATCGGTGTTTTTCGTCCAAAATCGGGCATTGTAACGAAAGTGTCGCTTAATCGTTATCGTAAGTGTACCTAAACGGTATTTTCATTTCATAAAGTAAGACTCAACACAGTTCCTCCTAATGGAATTGGCCTAGAGCACCAAGGAGCACAAATGGCACAGAGGAGTGCGGAGACCCTGTCAAAGGGCCCACGCTTTCAAGTTTCAAAAGGTCTAATGACCGTTTTGGTATCGACAGTGGTTTTGTTCGTCCTGTGTGCAGTAATTGCTCCATCGAGTGTTTCGTCTGGACCTCTCGGCAGCATGATTCCATTTGCCTCGATTTTGGCAATTGCCGGGCTTGGTCAGATGCTGGTAATTCAACAGGCCGGTATCGATCTATCTGTGCCAAGTGCCATCTCTTTGGCAGCCGTAATCGTGACCAAGTTTCCACAGGGTGACGATGGCAAATTGTTATCTGCAATTTTCATCGCACTTGGTGTTGCAGTTCTAGTCGGTTTGCTAAACGGATTCTTGATTGGTTTCTTAAAACTCAACCCAATCATCGCGACACTTGGAACTAACGCGTTGCTTTTCGGCTTCATCATGGCAATCACAGGCGGTATTCCAAGCTCGAGCGCTCCTCTTCTTTTAGCAGTTGTGAGTGGATTGACTTTTGGCGTGCCAAACGCCGCGTACTTTGCCGGTGCAATTTTGTTACTTGTTGTACTTGCTCTTCGCAAGACAGTTGCTGGTCGCAGATTCGAATCAATCGGATCGAGTCCGGCAATGGCAAGTATCTCTGGATTGCGCGT
Source organism: Actinomycetota bacterium (assembly GCA_039800985.1). Taxonomy (GTDB): domain Bacteria; phylum Actinomycetota; class Actinomycetes; order S36-B12; family UBA5976; genus UBA5976. Next base: position 3,140 of record JBDLPR010000060.1, read on the forward strand.
TCGTACTCACCAGGGCATGGCTTATGTCTGGGCTCAAATTCTTTACGCGATTGCCGGAATCATGATTGCCGGAATCATTACAGTTTCAAATGCATTCATGGGTGACCCCTACCTACTTCCTTCGGTTGCAGTTGTAGTTCTTGGCGGAACTTCATTGCTTGGTGGTCGCGGGCTTCCAACCGCAACCGTAGTTGCAGCTGTATTTCTTTCTCAGCTTGATCAATTTGTTTTGGCACTTGGTGTGAACTTTGCAATTCGCACCTTGGTGCAAGCGGCGGCACTGGCTATCGGTGTTGCAATTTACACAGTGGACTGGGCTCGCGTGCGAGCAAGTCTTAGCAGACTCCTGTCGACAAACAGTCGCGGGCAGAACCAAGCTTCTTTGCCTTC
>JBDLPR010000061.1:0-3655 GCA_039800985.1 Actinomycetota bacterium
TGCCTGCGCAACTTTAACTTTTTGTTCTGCAAATTCTCCAGTACCAAAAGTAACCACTGCCCCACTAGCTAAATTCGCCACAACGCTGTCCTGTGAGCCAGCTGAAAGTCCTGTTACCTGCCACTCAGCTGGAATTGCGGCAACAACTTTGATCGCTTCAGCCATCGCTGGACTATCAGGGGTTGCGGCAATAACTAAAAGTCCAGGTGGCGGTGCGCCAACACTTCCAGCATTCTTACCTTCATCATCAATTAAATTAAACCCACCCGCTGTTGCTGCAATCGCAACTGGAACTCGCTCAGTAATAGTAATTAACAGCGTGTGCGGCCAACCGCGTTCAACCAGCGCGACTTTAATCTCTGGAATTGCAGATAACCGCTCAGTTATGCCCTTCACATCTTGACTTACTAGAGGTTCATTAAGTGGAACTGCTGCAGCGCTAGCAACTTGTTCAGCCGTTAATCGGCTAAGCCCATTAATCGTTACCTGTTCAGTAATAAACCACCGAGATTGATACAGCGACCACCATAAAGCGATAACGATTACACCAATTAACCAAATTAACCAAGGTGCTTTTGAATGTTTGCGCACTTTCTTTTGAGCGCTCTTGATTGTCTTTGCCATTTAGTTTGCGCGCTCTAGTAATTCAATAATCTCTGGACACATCATGCCAATGTCACCAGCACCCAAAGTCATGATGATGTCCCCTGGCTTTGCTTGATCAGCTAAATGTTTTGGCACCGCTGACCATGATGGTTCAAAAACAACTTGCTCTTTTGCAAGCGGGACATTGCCAGCCATAGTGCTACCAGATGCGCCAGGTATTGGCGTTTCACCGGGCGCGAATACTTCAAGGACAACAACGAAATCAGCTAGCCCAAGTGCTTGACCGAATTCTTTTGAAAATAAAGCTGTGCGGTAATAGTGATGTGCTTGAAAGGCAGCCAACACGCGCCCGCTTCCAGCAACTACTCGCGCAGCCTTTAATACTGCATCGATTTCTGTTGGGTGATGCGCGTAATCATCAAATACTCGAACCCCGTTTGCTTCACCGCGAAATTCAAATCTTCGATGGGTTCCAGTGAATTTTTCTAGGCCATAAACCACTTGCTCTTTAGTACAACCAAGTTCGTAGGCGGTTAGTAATGCGGCAGTGGCATTAAGTGCGTTATGGGCACCTGGCACTTTAAGTTGGATTGGCCCAAAAGTTTCACCATCGTAATCAACTGTGAAAAGTGAGCCAGCGGTTTTACTGGGCATTAACTTAACCACAGCATCGTTATCAGAATTCTGGCCATAGGAAATAACCCGTGCGCCAAGTTCTCTTGCTCGTTGGGCAACTTTGGCAGCGCCTTTGTCATCCCCACAGACAACTGCATATCCGTGTTTGCGACTTGTGCCCACGACAAAATCAATAAATGCCTGCTCAACTGCTTCGTAAGTTCCCCAGTAATTTAAGTGATCGGCTTCAACGTTGGTCACTATTCCAGCTGTTGTTGGTAGCACAAGGAATGTGCCATCACTTTCATCTGCTTCAACCACAAAATCTTTGCCACTACCCAAGTGTGCATTGCTGCCAGACTCATTCATTTCTGAACCGATTACAAACGAAGGATCTAAGCCGGCTTCTTGCAAAATTACTGTGGTCATAGATGTGGTGGTGGTTTTGCCATGGGTACCAGCAACCGAAATAACTCTGGACTCTGTAAGCAGATCAGCAAGTGCTGTTGCTCGGTTTAATACTGGGATACCTAATTCTTTTGCTTTGACTACTTCAGGATTTGTTTCAGGTATTGCAGTTGAAACCACGACTGTCCCAGGCTGGTTACCATCAATCAAAATTTTTTCACCATCGTGGCCAACATAGACATGTGCGCCAAGTGGTTTTAGGGCTTGAAGACGTCTGGAATCTTTGGCATCACTGCCAGAAACTTCAAATCCTTTGCTGAGCAATACTCGAGCGATCCCGCTCATACCAGCTCCGCCAATACCAACTATGTGGATTCGGCCATTGAGCTTGGACATTTAATTCACCTTTAAGACGTGATCTACGACATCTGCCAATCTACTGCTTGCATCTTGTCGACCACAGGATTTACTCGCCGCAGACATTTTTGAAAGCTTTTCAGGTGAATTTAAGATCGGCAAAATATTTGTTTTGATGTACTCAACTGAGAATTGCGAGTTATCGACAATGATCGCCCCACCAGCGGCAACCACCTGCGCAGCATTAACTCGCTGTTCACCGTTGCCAATAGGAAGTGGCACAAAACATGCTGGTAGACCCACTGCTGTGATCTCAGCAACTGATGTTGCACCAGATCTTGCGATCACAAAATCGCTTGCGGCATACGCCAAGTCCATGCGATCGATGTAATTAAGTGGGAAATAATTATCGGATTGCTCAATTGCTTTTTCGTTCTTTTGGCCGATCGCATGAATTACAACTAAGTCTTCAAGATGTCCTTCACGCTTAGCCTGCTGCACTACATTGTTGATTGCCTGCGCGCCAAGAGATCCGCCAAAAACCAAAAGTGTTGGGGCATCTTTTTTAATTCCAAAATATTCGCGCGCTTCTGTGCGAGCTTTTGTGCGGTCTAGATTTGCAATCGACTGACGAAGTGGCATGCCGGTTAAGATTCCATTTGGCAAACTTCCCGGAACTGTGATTGCAACAGCTGCAGCGTATTGCGCCCCTACCCGATTAGCTAAACCAGCTTTCGCATTTGCTTCGTGAACAACAATTGGTACTTCATTTCTGGCAGCTAAATAAGCTGGAATTGAAACGTAACCACCAAAGCCAATCAAAATATCAGCATCTAGTTTTCGCAGAATCATTTTTGTTTCGGCAATGGCGACTCTTAGCCGGACTGGCAAAGTCAATAAATCAAGATTAAGTTTTCGCGGCATTGGAACTGCTGGAATTAATTCCAAGTCATACCCACGGGCTGGAACTAGTGAAACTTCAAGTCCTTTGGCTGTGCCAAGTGCGGTGATTTTGGCATTCGGATGGCGACGTTTAATTTCATCGGCCAAATTCAGTGCAGGTTCAATGTGACCTGCAGTACCCCCGCCAGCAACGACAACATTAAGTTTGCTCAACATCAACCTTTATTTTTTGTGCCCTTAAAGCACATTACAAATAACAGTAATGCCTTGGCTATTTTTTCGCTTCGTGCAACGCAAATGACATTAATAAGCCAAGTGCGGCAAGTGTTGGAATAAGCGAGGAACCACCGTAACTAACAAGCGGTAATGGAACACCAGTAATTGGCATGATGCGAAGAACTGCCCCGATATTCACCATCATTTGCCAAATAATCCAGGTCACAATCCCAAATGATGCTAATTCAATAAATAAGTCATCTGATTTTTTGGCAATTCGAAGACCGATGAATGCAATTGCAGCAAACAATAAAAGGATTGTCACAGTTCCAAATAAGCCAAGTTCCTCACCGATTACTGCATAAATAAAGTCGGTGTGAGCTTCTGGCAGTGTTCCCCACTTCTCACGTGAACCACCAAGGCCTTGGCCAAGAATTCCACCCGAACCAAGGGCCTGCATGCCATGAATTAATTGGAAGCCAGTTCCTTGTGGATCAGCACTTGGGTTAAGCCATGAAGTAAAGCGAGCCATGCGATATGGAGCGATAAC
>JBDLPR010000062.1:0-3851 GCA_039800985.1 Actinomycetota bacterium
AATTTTTGTTCTGCATTAGATACCAGCTTTCACGGCAGCGACAACTGCATCCGAAGTGATTCCAAATTCTTGGTAAAGCTTGCCAGCTCCAGCAGAAGCCCCAAAGTGTTCAATGCTTACACACTTACCATTTGAGCCAACATACTTCCACCAACCCTGGGCAATACCAGCTTCAATAGATACGCGGTTAGTCACGCTAGTTGGAAGGATTTGAGCTTTATAGGAATCAGATTGTTCTTCAAACCATTCAATACATGGAACTGAAACGACTCGGGTAGAGATACCTTCAGATTCAAGTTTTGTTGCAGCATCAATTGCGATGGCAACTTCAGAACCAGTTGCAAGAACGATGGCTTGCGGATCTTTACTGGCTTCCTTGATCACATAAGCACCCTTACCAACTTTGCTCACATCACTTGTAGCTGGGTTATCAAGCACAGGAAGATTCTGGCGAGATAAACAAAGTGCTACTGGGTTCTTACGTTCCATGGCAATCTGCCAAACAGTTGCGGTTTCATTTGCATCTGCAGGGCGAGTCACATCCAAGTTTGGAATGGCGCGAAGTGACCATAGATGTTCAATTGGTTGATGAGTTGGACCATCTTCACCAAGGCCAATTGAATCGTGCGTCCACACATACTTAACTGGCAAATTCATTAAGGCGGCAAGACGAACGGCGCCACGCATGAAATCGCTAAACACTAAGAATGTTCCACCAAATGGTTTAACAAATCCGCCTAGGGCTGCCCCATTTAAAACAGCGCCCATTGCAAATTCGCGAATACCAAAGTGCAGGATGCGGCCGTATGGACTTGCATCAGGCATTTTTGAGTCAGCAGGTAGAAAGCTTTTGCCATGCTCGATCGTGGTTAAGTTACTTTCACCTAGATCTGCTGACCCGCCCCAGAATTCTGGAACAACAGAAGCGATCGCATTAATCACATCACCAGATGCTTTGCGTGTGGCAACTTCTTTGCCAACTTCGAACTTAGGAATGGCTTTTTCATAACCGTCGGGTAGTTTTCCGCTAATTAGGCGATCAAGTAACTTTGAGCCTTCTGGATTTGAACTGCGCCATGAGGTTAATTGTTCATTCCACTTGGCATGAACATCTTGGCCACGCTTAGCAACCAGGCGAGTGTGGTTGATTACTTCACTTGATACCTCAAATGATTTTGTTGGATCGATTCCAAGTGCTGTTTTTGTGGCAGCAACTTCTTCTTCGCCAAGTGCACTGCCATGAATCTTGCCAGTGTTTTGCAATTTAGGTGCAGGCCAGCCAATGATGTTTCGAACCCGAATTATCGAAGGTCGATCGGTGACTTTAACGACTCGTGCGATCGCATTGTTAAGACCAACAATGTCGATGCTGCCATCTTGATTCATATCAACGTGATCAACATTCCAGCCGTATGCCTGGTAGCGAGCTAGTACATCTTCAGTGAATGAAACGCCAGTGTCACCTTCAATAGAGATGTGGTTGTCGTCATAAAGCATTACTAAGTTGCCAAGTTTTTGAGTCCCAGCAAGTGATGAAGCTTCGGCTGAAACACCTTCTTGCAAACAACCATCGCCGGCGATAACCCATACGCGGTGATCAAATGGACTTGTGCCAACTGGCGCACTTGGATCTAAAAGACCGCGAACGTAGCGGGCTTCCATTGCCATTCCAACAGCAGTTGCTACACCGGTGCCAAGAGGACCAGTTGTTGTTTCAACTCCTGCAGTGTGACCAAATTCTGGGTGACCTGGTGTTTTTGAACCCCAAGTGCGGAATGTTTTTAGATCATCTAGTTCTAATCCGTAACCAGATAAATAAAGTTGAATATAAAGAGTCAGACTGCTGTGACCATTAGACAAAACGAAGCGATCGCGACCAATCCAATTTGGGTCAGTTGGGTCGTGCTTTAGCCACTTTTGGAAAAGAAGATATGCCATTGGGGCAAGACTCATTGCTGTTCCAGGGTGGCCATTTCCCACTTTTTGCACACTGTCCATAGCAAGTGCTCGGGCTGTTGTTACGGCTTGGTCATCTAATTGATTCCAGTTAAGTTCAGTCACGAAATAAGCGTATCTACTGGCAATTGCTCTGGATTGGGGGACACTAGGGCTGGCAGGTTAGGCTTTGGCTCATGTCAGTACAGGCCTCGGGTGGCACAGTTGGTGCATACCAATTGCCAACTTGGCGGGCATATCTGGCTTTAACTAAGCCTCGAATTATCGAGTTATTGCTAGTTACCACGATCCCGACGATGTTTTTAGCCGCAGATGGCATCCCAGGTATTTCGCTGATGGTCTGGACACTAATTGGTGGCTCGCTTGCAGCTGGTGGTGCCAACTCACTTAACTGCTATTTGGATCGAGACATTGATGCAATTATGCAACGAACGCAACATCGACCATCGGCCACCGGCCAAATCGCCCCTTACAAAATTGTTATTTTTGGATTGACTCTTTCGTTTCTCTCATTTGTAATTCTTGGACTTTTAGTTAATCAACTTTCAGCATTCTTAGCAGTACTAGCAATCTTGTTTTATGTGGTTGGGTACACAATGCTGTTGAAGCGCCGGACATCGCAAAATATTGTTTGGGGTGGGGCAGCTGGGTGCATGCCAGTTCTGATCGGCTGGTCTGCAGTTACAAATTCGCTTACGTGGGCACCAATCATTTTGTTTTTAATAGTTTTCTTTTGGACCCCACCACATTATTGGCCACTAAGCCTTCGTTACAAAGATGACTACGAAGCGGCCAATGTGCCGATGTTGCCAGTTGAAGAAACCCCAGAGGTCGTTGCCAAACAAATTGTTTGGTATGGATTTGTAATGGTGGGTGTTTCACTTTTGCTTATTCCAGTTGCGAACATGAATTGGCTTTACAGTATTACCGCAATTGCCACTGGAATTTGGTTTATGCAAGAAGCATTTAGGTTACAGGCCAGGGTTAAAGCAGATGCTGCTGAACTAAAACCAATGAAACTTTTCCACTTATCAATTACCTATTTGACCGTGTTATTCGTGGTTATTGGTATTGATCCATTCGTTGGCTAATTAACTAAAACTGCGCGTTGAATAAAGCAATCTAAGGCTGGCTAACCAAACTAAACAAGATCCAGCGATGTGCAATGCCACTATTAACCAAGGCAATCCGCTGAAGTATTGAACATAACCAATTAACCCTTGCAGCAAACTCACTTGTAACACACCAGTAGCAGCGCGGGAAACATTTGCTTCCAGTTTTGTTGATTTAGCGGCAACGATTAACCCAATAGTTAAACCGATGAATAACAAAACAAGGTCTGCGTGGAGCCAAGAGATCATTTGTGGATCAAAAGGCAAACGTGTAATTTTCGCAACATCACCTGCATGTGGGCCGCTTCCAGTTACCAATGTGCCGACCAAAATAACTAGCAGTGCAAGTGCAGTGTGAAATTTCACTGCGGTGCGGAAAACTTGTGGAACTGTAATAGTCATAGTTTTCTCACCTGGCTCACGGGATCGCCAGTAAAGATTGAACGCGATTGCAATTAAGGCAATTGATAACAAAAAGTGTGCGGCAACAGTTAGTGGATTTAATTTGGTTAGGACCGTGATGCCACCCAAAATAGCTTGGGCAAATATGCCGCCAAGAGTTCCATACGAAAGACGCTTAAGATCTTTTCGATCTTTAGCTACTTTGCGAACAGCAAGAATTACTAAGATCGCGATTAAGCCAAGGGCAAAAGTTAAGAGTCGATTGCCAAATTCGACATACTTATGCCAAGCCTCGGTCTGCTGCGAGGTTGGGGTAATCGATCCTTCAACGCATTGCGGCCAGGTAGGGCAGCCAAGACCAGATGAGGTCACTCGAACTAA